>CAZDYY010000047.1:0-8995 GCA_964509745.1 uncultured Legionella sp.
TGATAACAAGGCCATTTCCGGAACCCGCAACTGGTTTAAAATGGCCAGACAAATGCTTGATGTGTTTGGGCCTGTGAATTTCAAAATCTGGAAGGAACGCCTGCTGGATCCATCAGAAAACTGGACAGAATGTCTGGAAAAAAGCGAGGTGGATGCTGTTGCCCTGAGCATGATCACCCTGAAAAACATGCCAGAGGAACAAAACCTGTGGTGGCGTCTGGTTGATGCACACGGCAGGGCCACAGGGCATATGCGTTATGCCGGGTTATGGTTTTCATTTCAGGTGTTTTTACGCCGGGTTGAAGAGAACCATCTGGTGATCAATATTGCCGCATTAACTCGCTATCTGGAAAAAACACCTGATTTTAACGGCCAGACGTTTTTATGGCGCGTGTGCAATGTATTGAAAAAAATTGGCAAGGAATTACATGGCCGGGAGGCAGGTCAGGCTATTCTTGAAAACATTGATTTGATCGACTGGCGTCACGACGGGTTTTATTCAGCGGTTCGCTATGCATCCTATCCGTACTGGCACCCGGAACTGAAATTGAACCGGTTACAATCTACTGTGGGTGCGGGTGGTGTCGGGTACGACGTACCCTGGGATACCTTGACTCCTGTTCAATTGCCCATGCTGCATGCCTTGCGCTTTGCCAGTCAACGCATGCGACTGCCGGCGGGAGAGCTGGAGAAATTTGCAGCACTGGTTGCGGCGTTACCGAAGGATGCCAGGTTATCCCTGCGCTTGCTGGTTGCAAGCCTGGCAATGGGCATGGACACCGTGGACAAAGTGACGGTTGACGGGGATTATTTGTCCCGGCTGGCCAACATGGACCCGGACCTGATGTTGTGGATCAACAACCAGTATGATCTCAATGGTCCAATCAATCCACACCAAATCCACATGCGCTGGATTGATATAGCAGCGTTTGCTGAGTCAGTACACAAGGTAAATGGTTTGCAGGCAATGCTGGTTAATCTTGATCCTGAACAGGCCCTGGCATTTTTCAATGCATGTGGGCGCGCGCTGCAGTGTTATGCATTTTCGAAAGGACCTGCAGATCGAATGGAGCGGTTGCTTGCATTTGTTCGTGATCATGCGGGATTTGATCATCATTTGCTGACGGATTATCCATGGCTGCTGGAACATTATAAAGAAGATCATGATCCATACCTGAGCGCTGTTGACGTTGCCCTTATAGAAAACGGTGCACTGGAGCAATTGATCATATTCCAGAAGCAATTGCGCTCAATTGATTTTTCACAAACAACATACTGGATTAAACAGACCCCGTTATGCAAAGAGTTTTATCGTATAGCAACGGCTGAAAATCCGGTCAAAGCCAGAGGGGAAGCCGTCGCTGCATTGAGGAAACACCGTTGTGCCATTACCCTGCTGGATGAACGGTATCGACCGCTGCGTCCCGCCGAAGTCAATCATGCCGTGCTTTATTTGTCCCGCAATCTTAACCTGGCATATGCAAGCCAGAACCAGCCCCTGTATACCCGGTTTGTCAGTGAATGTCTGGCGCTGGAAACGGAAGGTAATCACCAGACTCAACTGGACAATCTGCTGACCTTGTTTGTTAAACTCGACAACAAGGCTCACTATAATGAACTGGGTCAAATTCTCGGATTTTTGATCTCGAATGCGAAACGCGATAGCCAATCAGGTCAACGATATTACTCCGCTCCATTGATACACACCTGGCTTGCCTGTTTTTTAAATGAAGCCACCTGGAAACGCCAGCATTATACTCTGGCATTGTTAACTGAGTTACTGAACTCGCCTCAGGCAGGTATGGTGTTAAATCATGATTTGAATGCCTTGCGTGAATCCTTGCCAGAACCTGACATGTACGATGAAGCCCGGCGGGTGGTGACATCAGCCTTGCCTGCACAGCACCAGCCGGTCGTGATGAAGCTGGTCCTGAATAAAGCATATCCTCAGGCTGCACTGATACAGGAACGATTGATTGCATTGTCTCAAGATGCGAGTACGCGTCCTGAGTATTTGCAAGCGGTGAAGGACTTTGTTGCTACACCGTTCATGTATTCGTTGGCTGTTTACCCGGACATAATTCGTATATTGACCAGACAGAACAGTCAACTTGCTGAATTGTGGCAATCCAGTCAAATGCAGCTGATTAAACGGGTTGTGCGGGGAGAGCTGTCTTTCGAACAGGTTCAAACATTATTTGACAGTACAAATGATGCTTCAGACCGGGTCAAAATGATCCTTCTGCAGTCGCTGGGTGAGGAACCTGTTACAAATGACATGTGTTTGTCAGTCAGGGAACATCTGCTGACCTGGGACTTGCAGCAGCTGCGCAAATTGACGGAGTATTTTGCTGAAAATCCCTATCCTTCGCTGGACGTATTGCATCGAATGATTACCAAACCATGGTTGCAAGTGCACAACACCAGGACCTGGCGATCGTTTGCCAGTCAGCCTGCCAGCCCTGACCCTTTGTCCCTTGATACTCGTCTGGCAGAAGATTTCATTTTCCATTTTGAATCCGTTGTCCAGGCCACAGACAAGAATGGCCAGTCAAAGCGAAATTACAGTACCCGCAAGGAGCGGGATGATTTGCTGAGAGTTTTGGCCAGTATAAAGCGCAAGGGACGGGACTACATCGATGATCATGAACAAAAGGACCTGATTAATCAGTTGAGCTACGCCAATAGCTGGGCGCAGGTGGAGAGACTGAATGAAGCAAGACATAGCGAGATTGCTTCCAAAATTGAAACGATTCTTCGCCTCAGTCCTGCTGAAAACCGCTACAAGGCCGCGCGCCTGCTGGCCTGCTTGCGCGAGATTGTGCTGCGAAAATCCGGGCAATGGGTCAATCACACGCAAATGCTCGATTTGTTGTATGCAGTAAATCATGATGACATCAACCTGTTTTACCAGATTCGCACCGGCGAGGGGAAAAGTACGATTACCATTATGCTGGATGCTTGCCTGGCATTAACCGGTCATATAGTGGATGTGTTCAGCGCCAAGGCCAGTTTGTCTTCGCGTGATCATGCGGAATTTGCTTCCGTGCTGAATGCGCTGGGCATTCGCAACAGTTATATTACCGCTACATCCCCCGCCGAAAAATACCATGGCGCACTGGAAAATGGCATCGGTGCGGTGAACTATGCTACCCCGGGGCACTTTAGCCTGTTTCTTTGTCATCACATCTGGAAGAGGACCGCCCGGTTTAACCTGCGAGAACCGTTTCGCGTTGCCTTTATGGATGAAGCGGATCATATTGCCCGTGAACGTGTTCAATATAATTATTCCACCCAGGATGACAGCGAGGGTGCTTATAATCTGGATGAGTGGGTATACCGGATAGCGTATGATTTTTATCTGGAGCACCGTGATACATTTTATCGTGAAGGGCAACCGCATGTGATGTGTGTGTCCAATCATTTGCATTTGAAACCCCTGTGCGATGCCTTGCAAAAACAAGCCAGTGTGGCGCCTGATGGTTCAATGTTTATCGAGCGATATATTCTTCCAGCCCTGGACATGACCCCTGCGTCAATCGACAGGCGTAATGTCATGTTAAGGCAATTATTAATCGCCAGTCATGCAGCGCAGGGATTGAATGCCGATGTGAAATATGCTGTTGGCTACAAGCTGAAACCGCTTTACGAGATGCTGGTTCCATGCCGTATTGCCCATGTTGTGGTAAACAACCAGATTATCGAAAGTTCAACCTATAGTGACTGGGTGCATCAGACACTGGATGCACGACTGAATCATGAAGCCGTATTGAATGGAGAGGCGCCGGATTTCTTTGTTGACCCGGTCAGCCAGATCGTGTTGTCACTGAATGCACCATACATCCTGAATCATTTTTATCATCGATTAATCGGCTGGACGGCGACCACCGGCAACCAGGCGAAAATGGATGCCTATGCGAGGGATTTTAACATTCATGACGTGATTAAAATGCCCACGCATTTCAAATCAAAGATGACGTATTTACCGACCGTGTATTGCAAGGATGATGCTGGGTATCTTGCTGCGATTAGGCAAACCATTGAGCAGTATCGGGATCGGCCCATCCTCATTACCTGCAAAAACGACGTTGAAGTCAAACGCATTTCCAGTGCGGTAAAACAGCGTATTCCAGCGTCGTCGGCAATCAGCATCATTGTTGACACGAATGACAGTGGCAAAGGTGAAAATGACGTGGTGCCATTTTCTGGCATAACGGGTACTTGTACATTCAGTGCCCGCATGGGGCGAGGCACGAACATCAAGCCAGACACGAAAAAGGGTTTGATGGTGCTGCGTACTTATCCATCGACACCGGATGAAATCAAGCAGGATAACGGTCGGGCCGGTCGATATGGTGCTTATGGAACCAGTATTGAAATCATTAATTTTGATCTGGTGAACAGGGAGTATCAGCAGTTTTTGCATAGTCCCGATACCGAAGGACGAATCCAATCGATTCTTGCACACGAGCGCAATCATCTGGAACGCAAACTGGATAAATATGCACGGTTGATGCAGGAGCAGGAAGAAAACGGGTTGCCTGACGATGAAATCGAACCATGGTGGATGGAGTTTCAGAATCCGGAGAATCTGGAGTGTTATTTGATTACACGCTCTGTTGAGCAATTGAAGTATGAACTTGAACTGGAGAAAAACATGCTGGGCGATCGAAAAAATGCTTTGATAGCCGCGTTAAGTGGCAATATTATCGATGTGTTGCTCACCAGCGACATATCGCAACCAGAGCCGCTCTTTGAAACATGGCCTGTTTGCCGCAAGCAAATTGAACTGTTATGGGCGGGGCGTTTACAGAATAAAACTGAAGACAGCGAAGAGGTGTATTCGGAATTTTTGCAGCTTGCCAGGGAGTTGTGGCTTGTTTTTTGTGACGCTGATCAACGGCTTGATCGCAACCTGATTGACCATCTGCCGGTAAAACAGGAGGTTCCTGAAAAAAAACCGGTTGCTGCCACCAGAAAACAGAATAAAGATATGCCGGATGTGCTTGAGTTTTATCAATGGTGGGTTAGCGGTGCGGATGAAGCGTATTTTATGACAGACACCTCGGCCAGCAGTGAATTTATTGGCGCCATTTATGGGAAAGAAAAAGAGGGTCTGGATAAAATATACGCGGCATTGCAAAAGGCCAGCAGTGGTGTGGGCATCAAGCAGCAGAAGGCCTTGTTTCACTGCCTGACCGGTGTCATGGACAACCGTTCTGGCTATGCCGTTTCGTTGTCAACGTATGCTGACGAGATTAATCGTCTGATTGGATTGAATGAGGCCGAAGGATACAAAAAGTATCTGCAAGGTTTTGGCCATTTTTTCACACAACCATGGATTAACAAGGTTGAGCCAGTGAATCAATCACCTGACGATATCATCAAGAATAACCGGCTGTTAACGATGATCATGAACATAATTACCCGACAATTTGTGTCGGGAGCGGATGGAACGCTGGATTTTATTGACAGGATGTGTGAAGTCATTCATAAGGATTTCTGGAATAACTTTGATGATGAATTTGCACGAAAAATATCATATATTTTTGCAGCAGATCAATCCATCACCGGCTTGCTGACCTGCCATTTAAACAAGGCTGATTTGCGTCATTGCATTGATTTGATCCAGAAGAGTGACGTTGCTCGCACCAATCGGTTGATAGACTATTTAAAACTGGAAGCGAAGGGTTTGAACGATTATCCTGAAGTCATCAAGCCTGTGTTTGATTTAATCCTCGCTGGACGGCAATCCACTGATAGCTTGCCGACACCCCATTGTTTGCCGACGACCCGTCATGCCACGCATGCAACATTCTGGCATTTTCTATCACAACGCTCACCGGTTAAGACGGGTGAATCGGAGCGGTTGATCGAAATTCTTGCTGAATATAAGAATAATGAACCGTTTCTTGAGCAGGTTGTTGCAGCGCTGGATAAAATCCCGCCTTATGTTTCAGTGGAATACATTAATCAAGCGTTTCACGATTTGACGGGCGAATACAATATTAACGATTGCTTCTGCAGACTGGACAGTATTCGCCGTGCGGGCGAGTCGGTGTGCAAGTATATGAGAGCGGGCAACCTGATTGAATCTGCGACCGAATTCAGGCATCCGCCGGAAGAAAAAATGAGTGATTTTAATCAAGTGCTGGCGCAGTTTCATCAATTGACGCCAGAAAAAAATGAAGTTCTGTTTGATGTGGCTCAGAGTGAAGACTGGCAGCATACAAGCAAGGTAATAATCGATTGCATAAGAAAGCCTGATCTCTTGCAGAAATCGCATTTGCATACACTGTTTGCAAGGTTAAAACAGCTGGATTCATTGCCTCCATCGTACAAGGAGTTTATGGAAGAACAATGGCCTTATGCGGTTCCGGTATCGGATGATGGCAGTATAAATTCTGTTTCTGTTGATGAGTTTATAGCCCCGATTAAAGAAGATGGGCGATGGAATCAGTTTGCCAAAATGTTGAAAGCCGAATTTGACAAAGACAATGTGCTTCTGGAGAGTTACACGCTGAGAAAACTATGGGCTGATTGGTTGGCGAATCGGATTGATACGCCTAAACATCTGAAAGACACGATGGATGTGATCAAGATAGCGATGCATCTCAAGGAAAAAAAGAATTGGGAGGACTATTTTTCAAGCCCGTTTCGCAATGCATCGACACGCCAGAAAATCATGCAATATCTGGAGCATGATTTGATGAATTTAGGTGCGTCATTCAAGGATAAATGCTGGGAAATGTATATGAAACTCGCAACGTTTGTCGGCACGAAATTAATGACCCGGGAGCAACATGCCCGAAATTACAAAAATACCATTGCAATGGTCAAGGATATCGCCAAAATTTCAGAAAGGCCTTTTGGAACGGGTGACCAGAATGGCAGACAAGAAAATTTTAGTAGCTATTATTCCCCTTCCTTTGAACGCTATAAAGCTGAATATGCTACGTTCTGGTGGTCAAGCAGCAGAGTACGCAAGCAACAAGCCCGGACTTTGTTCGCCAGTCTGGAGCAGGTTAGATTCTCACCTGACAGTTCGACACACTCTTATGAACATGCGTTTCGTTTCATAGCGCAAGTTCAGAATCAAATTATGATGTCTGACGAGGACGCCTATTTTGCAACCAATAAAAAAGGGCATAGTCGATTATATGACATCTGTTCAAGAATATTTTTTGATATGGCAAGCGAGCTTGTGCGTGATAGTAATATCAAAAATGAACACAAAAAGTTTCTTCAACAAATTTTGCATGACCAGCTTGAGACATGTCTTAGGACATTGGCGCGCAGATTACCTGAAACTCATGTATTAAAAGATACAATTAATTCTACTAGTTGTAATATTCCGACTGATATGGAAAAGTTGCGTATCAGGTTCAATGATCTGGATCGCAAGTCTGTTCCCAAAACATTGCATTATTTGCTGGATAATATTGATGTATTGTTTACATTATATGAACCCGATCAACATCGTCCTGACAGTGATGTCAGTCCACAATAACCCGCAAGGAGGGCGCCATGAAACAACATTCAACACGATTTTTATCTCTGGTTGAAAAAGCGAAACAGAACATCCGGGAGATTTCGCCACAGGAACTGAAACGCCTGATGGATAGCAATACTCCGCTTTGCATCATTGATGTGCGCGAGGATCATGAACTGTCCTCCGGATGTATTCCATCTGCCATACATCTTGGTAAAGGGGTGATTGAACGCGATATTGAAAAAACCATTCCTGATCCGGATACGCAAATTGTTGTTTATTGCAGTGGCGGTTTCCGTTGTGCTTTGGTAACACAGGCCTTGCAGGCCATGGGGTATACGCATGTTTCATCACTTGAGACGGGGTTGCAAGGGTGGATTGATGCGGGGTATGAGATAGAGTAAAGTCATCTCCCGTGATCTAAAGATAACGTTCGTCGCAACAACTGCGTATAAACCGGTGGATTTTTTGCCAGTTGCATCACGGTGGTGGACGTCAGGCAAGTGACCATTAATGGTAAAATCAATGAATAATTCTGCGTCATCTCCACCACCAGTACAATGCCGGTCACCGGAGCGCGAACGGACGCGGAAAACAAGCCTCCCATCCCGGCTACCGCAAACATACCCGGTTGTACGGTTCCATCCACTGATATGAGCTCAAATACTTGTGATGCTGCCAGCCCCAGCAAGGTACCCAGGGCCAGAATCGGGGCAAAAATACCACCGGGAATCCCCGTGCTGTAACACAGCATGGTCAGGGCAAATCGAACGAACAGTAATATGAGCAGGGTAGCAAAGGGCGGGTTCATGGTCAGGGAGCGTTCAATGATATCGTATCCACCACCCACCAGTGTCGGGTATAGCCAGGCCAGATATCCCACTACAAGACTCACCAGAATGACATAACTGTGCCGCATCATCAGGCTTCGCTTGTCGAGGCTGTATAAACTTTTCAGCAGAACTTCGTTAAACAACAGTCCTGCGAAACCGACAATGATGCCGAAAATAAAAAAGAGCCAGAGAGAACGCAAGCCGGGCAGGTCAAATACCGCCATCTGAATTGCTGCCTGTGGGCCTATCATGATGTGCAATACAATGGTGGCCATGACACAGCAAATGGCGACTGTTTTGAAATTGATAAATGAAAAATTAAATTCGTTGCGCATTTCTTCAATGATGAACAAAACACCTGCCAGCGGAGCATTAAACGCAGTAGCCAAGCCAGCGGCAGAACCGGCAGCAATCAAAACATCACATCGTTTGCGGGTGAAATGAAACATTTCACCGAGCATTTCTCCCAGATTGCCACCCATCTGTATGGTCGGTCCTTCACGTCCGAGGATCATTTTTGCCGAGATAGCCAGCACACCGCCAATGAATTTAACCGGCAACAAGCGTTTCCAGAAAATGTTTCGTTTATGCAGCAATACTCCCTCGATTTCCTGTACACCGCTGCCGGCAGCTTCCGGTGCAATCCATTTGACCATTAACCATGCGGTAT
>CAZDYY010000048.1:0-8971 GCA_964509745.1 uncultured Legionella sp.
GGATATTACAGCGACTGCATCAGAAACTCAGGATCATGTCCTTAGCGAACGCAAGCACGATACCATGTGGATGCTTGGTCTTTATGGAACAGCCATTGGTGCAGGAACCCTTTTTCTTCCCATCGACGCGGGCAGAAACGGTATTCTACCCTTGATTTTCATGGCACTGCTGGCCTTTCCAATGACATTTTACTCTCACAGAGGGCTGTGTCGGTTCGTGCTGTCCGGTTCATGTGTAAAAAATGACTTTACTGACGTCGTTGCCGAGCATTTCGGCGTGTTTGCCGGTCATATCCTGACCTTTCTCTATTTCTTTTCTGTTTATCCCATTCTGTTAATGTACAGTGTCGCCATCACCAACACCACCAGCAGCTTCATGACACATCAAATGGGAATGACACCCCCGCCCCGTGCCTTGCTGGCTCTATTACTCGTTCTGGGACTGATGGGAATTGTCCGGCTGGGCCAATCCATCATTTTGAAAGCCATTAATTTTCTGGTATACCCGTTTATTACCATTCTGGTTGTGCTGTCACTTTATCTGATTCCACACTGGAATACCGCTTTTTTGCAGCAAGGCACTCACCTTGCAAACGCACCCGGAACACACGGTCTGTTAACGTCAATCTGGTTGCTTATTCCTGTGATGGTGTTCTCGTTTAGCCATACCCCGATTATTTCTTCCTTTGCAACCAGCCAGCGTCAACGTTTTGGAGCTCATGCCGACACTAAAAGTTCAAAGATTTTAAGAAACAGTCATCTTATGATGGTCAGCACAGTAATGTTTTTTGTTTTCAGTTGTGTATTCAGCCTGTCACCGCACGATCTGGCATTGGCAAAACAACAAAATATTTCTATTTTATCTTATCTGGCCAACCATTTTGATACACCCATTATTCAATATGTGACACCGTTCGTGGCCTTCATCGCCATCTCGAAATCTTTTCTTGGCCAATACGTCGGGGCAAGCGAGGGATTGCATGGTTTGCTGGACAAATCCCTGCGCGCGCGCAATAAAACCATTCGCCATTCAACACTGAAACGTTGTATTGAATTATTCATGATCATCACCTGCTGGATTGTCGCCACCATCAATCCCAGTATTCTGGGTATGATTGAATCCCTGGGCGGCCCGGCAATTGCGATTATTCTGTTTTTAATGCCAATGTATGCCATTGCGACAGTGCCAGCACTGAAAAAATATCGACAGCCGGTGAGCAATACGTTTATAACTGTCACCGGTCTTATAGCGATTTCGGCTATTCTGTATGGATTCTGTGGATGAGTCTGGCCGGGCGTATTGCTGGTGTAAAAGAGATCATTCAACACACCGCCATTTCCTGCCACCGCCAGCCAGACGAAATCAAGCTGCTGGCGGTCAGCAAAGGGCATACCAGCCATGATATCAAGCAAGCCTTTGCAGCTGGACTGCATGACTTTGGTGAAAACTATGTGCAGGAAGCACTCATTAAAATACAAGCACTTTCATCTCTCCCGTTATGCTGGCACTTTATTGGTGCCATTCAGGGCAATAAAGCCCGGGTTATTGCGCAACATTTTTCATGGGTGCATGGCGTGTCCCGGAGCAAAATTGCACAACAGTTAAATGATGCCCGTCCGGCATCCATGCCACCATTAAACGTATGTATTCAAATTAATATTGACCAGGAAAAATCCAAATCAGGGATTGATCCAGCGCTTGCAACAGAACTTACCACTGATATCCTGCGACTTCCCCGCCTGCAATTACGCGGGCTGATGGTAATTCCCAAGCCATTGCAGGATGAACAACAGCAATATGAAACGTATTTGTCTGTAGCCAGGTTATTACACAGATTAAACACCGATTTGAATTTATCCATGGATACCCTGTCCATGGGCATGAGTGATGATCTGCCTGCCGCGATCCGTGCAGGAAGCACCATGGTACGAGTGGGTCGTGCAATTTTTGGAGAGCGTATTTACAAGACCGGGTAACAGGATTCATACTGTTGACCAAATCATTCAAAGGAAAAAATAATGTCAGGATTTGCAGCGGTTGGCTATTTTTT
The DNA here is from genome assembly GCA_964509745.1 of uncultured Legionella sp. GTDB lineage: Bacteria > Pseudomonadota > Gammaproteobacteria > Legionellales > Legionellaceae > DDPF01. Next base: position 2,052 of record CAZDYY010000048.1, read on the forward strand.
ATTTTCCACATTTTTCAGTTTATTACTCTTTACCCTATGGTTACGTTTTGCGTTACGCTATTTTCGCGTCAGTTCATTACATCCCGTCAGCCAGACCATCAACCAGATAACCAATCCTGTCATAAAGCCATTTCAGGTGTTATTTAAATCCGCCAACACGCGCACTAACCGATATGACTGGGCTTGCCTGTGCGCGCTTGTGGTATGTGAACTGATTAAATTCAGCCTGCTTGCACTGCTGTTTATGGGCGCCTTTCCCTCCCTGCTCTTTCTGTTGATATATACCCTGTCTGATTTAATTATCCAGCCCTGTGATCTGTTATTTTATGCCATCATTATTCGCGTGGTCATCAGCTGGATTAATCCTGTCAGGCAAAACCCCGTTGCCGAGGTTTTATATCTGGTCACCGAGCCTCTGCTGCTTCCGGCAAGACGCTGGATACCACCTGTGTCAGGCATTGATTTCTCACCGTTTGTTGTGTTGATCCTGCTCAAAGTCATTACCTTGTTTGTCAGTGCATCACTTCCAGCGTCATTTATTTAACTTCAGGTGCAAGCAAACACAGTAAAACAAGGCTATACTTAACCAGGACAAAACTGGACAGATCCCATGAAAAATTCACGATGTCTTGTCATATTGAGCGTAGCACTACTTCCCATGACGGCGTTCCCGGCAGACTCCTTCTACTGCCCGCAAAAGCAGGGCTATGTACGTATCGGCATGACGGACAGCCAGGTTATGGATACGTGTGGCCCGCCACAGATGAAACATGACGCAGGCAATGCCACCATCATACAAAAAGTCCCGGTAACACAGCTCATCTACACAACCCTCAACCAGGGCGCAGTTTACCCGGGACTGACCTCTTATTATCAAATGTGGTCGCTTCCCAGTGGTTCGGCCGGAACAAGCCTGCACGTCAATGTGATTGACAACAAAGTCACCGGAATCACCATGAATGGCTCTGGAACGAACGCCATGAGCGTTTGTGGCGGTTACTCTGTTCAGGTTGGTGATGACGTCAACAAGGTATATTCGGCTTGCGGGAGCCCTTCTCTGGTCAATCACACCTTCATCAATCAGCCACTGACCAAAAAGCAACAGCCAGAAGTCTGGATTTATCAAGTAAATGAATATCAACCGGCAATTAGCTTGACATTTATCAATGGAAAACTACAATCCATCCAATGACTCTAGTCCGGAATTAATTCATGAGCGAAACAATCGACGATTTAACCATTGCCTTCACCGAAGATGGCACAGAAAAAACCCGTGAACTGGGCAAGCATGTTCTGTCCAAAGGCGCATGGACCACCATTTTGTATCGCTATCAGGACTGGGATAATGCCAAACAGGCATTTGGCCCGGAAAAGTATTCCATCAGACGTTATCAAAAGCGAAATAATCAGTATTGGCAAAAATCAAAATTCAATATTTCCAGTGAAGACCAGGCACGCAAGATTATTGAGGTTTTATCAGGATGGCTGGTCGAGAGCAAAGTCACTAAAAACTGATTCCTGCCCTTTTTTAACAGATGAAGATGAGCCAGGCTGAATTCTGGATTTAACCTGGACCCTCACTTTTTTAAACATCGTGTTGGGGTAAGACTTCGGCGACTGTGTGACTTTATCATGGCTTATCTCAGGCGGAATGATCAATTTTGTATCTTTTGCTTGTTGTTGCGACTGGGATGACGAGTCGTTTTCATCACAAAGCCGGTCTATTTTTTCCCCAAGAGATGCCAGCTGACCGGACAATGCAGTGTTTTCTCCAGCAAGAGATGCCACCTGACCAGTTAACTCTGTCTTTTCCATGGTTAGCCTGGCCACTTCCTTTCTGAGCAGATCATGCTGCTGCGCCTTGAACAGGGTATTAATATAATTTTCAATACAGCCGCGATCACTCTTTAGTGTTAATGCGGAGTCTTTAAACAATACATCAACAATAATTCGCCCGGATCGACTCAACGAACCCATTGTATTTAGACAACCGGTAATTTCACCATGCTCTCTGGTCTGAATTTTTTGATTTTGTGATAAACCAGAAACCTGTTGCAAATCAACCAGCAGTTGAACCAGATCATTTTGTACCTTGCCAGAGTTTTCTTCAGTCAACAGGGATTTACCATTTACAATTTCATGCAGCCGCCTGGCACCCCAGGCAATATATTCAATCAACGGTTTGCGATCCGGACTGGCCTTGCTGACAAGCTCATCCATTCCTGGCACCATCATAAAATTATCAGCTTCAGACACATTTCCACAATAATTAATGATAATCGCTTCAAGTGAAGCAGCCAATTCTTCCATGCTGAGAGGCATCTTGATTCCTGAATTAAAATCACTGGTATAACCACTATATTTTAATGGCAAACCATGTGCAAGAACTGCGTCTGGAATCAAATCTGGATTTTACCGGTAACAGCTGCCCATATCCCGCCCAGAATTTCGTGCCACGCACTGTTAATATTTTCCAGATTCCCGGGATTAGGGGCGATAGCTTTCAGCCATGGCATGCGCAAGTCGCCAACATTTTCTGTGGGTGCTGCAACCGGATTTAATCCCTGTTTGCGACACAACCCCATTGAGCGTGGCATGTGTATGGGAGATGTCACCAGATAAAACGGATCCTGATGCACCCACTGTTTGATGGCAGCGGCTTCATCTACTGTATTGATCGAGTTCGCTTCCAGAATGATATGTTCCCGTGGAATGGAAAACCATGTCGCCATGGTCGCCATATTGGCCGCCTCGGAATCCTTGATATTTTGCTCACCTCCGGCAGATACAATCAGCTTGGCATGGGGTAACTGGCGATACAATCGCACGCCCTCAATCAATCGCCGTACAGTTTCTGCATCCAGTATTTGATTGACCGGTGCATTCAGGTGCTTGCGCTGCCCGCCGCCAAAAACGACAACCCAGTGAATGGAGGGATCTATTTTGCTAACGACCGGATATTGATTCTCCAGCCAGCCTGAAATGGATTAGGAAACCCAGCCGGTGCTCAGGATTAAAAACCAGAGAAAAACAGACAGCAGCCCCATGCGGACCAGTTTACTGTCACCATAGAAGAATAATCGAACTATCAAAAATCCAAACAGGACCATCCCAACCATAAAGGGATTAAATACAGCCTCAAAAATATGACGGCACATTGCAGCAGAATCCATTATTTTACTCTCCTCATCAAATATAGCCCCAGCAAGGCAAACAGGCATGCTGGCCCAATAGCCGCGACCTCGGGGGAAAATTGATACACCTGACTGACCGAACCCAGAAACCGGTTGATGATATGAAAACCAAACCCAACCGTAGCACCTGCCAGAAGTTTGGAGCCCATGGTCGATGAGCGCAATGGGCCAAAAACAAATGGAATAGCCAGTACCATCATCACCACCGTTGTAAAGGGCTGAACAATCCGCTGCCAGAATACCAGTTGATAATTCTGTGTCGATTGATGGCTGGCTTTTTGCGCCCGGATGAATTGATACAGGCTGAGCAAGGTCATTTCATCCGGTTCACTGCCGCCCACACTCAACACACCCGGTTTTAATGCCACATCCCAGTCCATCGACGACAAGGAGCGCACTCTGGTTTTATTATCCTGAATATCTGTTTCTGCTATGCCATGCGCTTGCCAAAGTCCGTTTATATATTCAATTTTGTCAATTTTTCGAGCCACTCGCAGATGATGGGAGTCGTCAAAATGAAATTGTGATACGTGTTCCAGTACGTTGTCTGGCAATACGGTTCCAATGTTAATAAAATCATTCTGGTGACGTCCCCATCCCCCTTCCGCCGTGCGCAATGTCTGCCCGCCGCTCAGGGCCTGCACCTTCAGATCATTGGCAAAACGTATCATACCCGGCATCATGGTTTCGCTCAGTATGGTCACGCATATAATCACTGGCAGTGCCGATTTTAATACCGCCAGGGCAACCTGCCCGATAGACATCCCTGCAGCACGCATCACCACCAGCTCGTGATGACTGGCCATGACACCCAGACCAATCAAACAACCCAGCAAACAGGCCATGGGGAAAAACAAATAGACCTGGTATGGCATTTGCAAAAACACAAACAGGGCTGCCTGCACAATACTGTAATCGCCCTTGCCCATGTCATCCAGTTGCTCAACAAACAACATGAAAATTTGCAAACCGGCCAGAACGAGTGTTACCAGAGCCGTTGAAGCCAGTACTGTTTTGGCAATATAACGATCCAGCAGCTTCATGATAATTTCACCTGATTGCGCCAGACAAGGAACAGCCCCAGCAAAACAACCAGAAGATGAACCCACCAGATTCCCATCCATACCGGGACTTTGCCACCGACCAGCCAGTCACGCGCGATAAACATCAGATTGGCATATAAAATAAAAATAACCACCGCAGGCAACAATTTGGCATATTTGCCTGATCGTGAGTTAACCCGGCTCAACGGCACACCCACCAGGGTCAGCACCAGCACCATCAATGGAATGGAAAACCGCCATTGCAGTTCTGCTGCTTTCGCAAGATCCGGATTATTCATGGGCCATAAACCCGCTGTTTTGATGGTACGAATATCTTCCCTGATATCCACCGTGGGATGCGGGAGACGAGCCTTGTACTCACCAAACGTAGCAACCTGGTAATCAGCACGCCCGGGCACGCCCTGATATTTTTTCCCGTCCTGCATGATCACATAATCCTCAAAATCCTTTTTGTCAGCATAGGCATATGCTTTATCCGCCCACAGCAAGTCCCATTGTTCCTGACCTTCCTTTTGCGTGTTTTGCGCAAAAAAAACATTTTCTGCAACCGTATGATCCCGGTTCATTGATTCAACATAAAAGATTTGCCGTCCGCCGGGCAATGCATTAAATCGCCCCGGTATGATGGTTTTTATCAACGTTTGCACGCCCTCGGCCCGCAACAAAATGGCTCGCTCGGTGTAAATCAGTGGACTGACCCACAGCATGATCACCAGCACGAACAATGCCACCACCGACGCCATTGCCAGACTGTGTTTCATTAACCGCCCTGACCCGTAACCGCAAGCCTGGAGCACGGTCATTTCATTTTCGGCATACAAACGACCGTAGGCCAGCAGCAAAGCGACATAAAACCCGAGTGGCAATAAAAGACTTAACAGATTTGGCAACTCAAGCATCATCAATTTCATGATTAGCATGCCAGGAATTTGCCCGATGGCAGCGCGATTCAAATAGACAATCATTTGATTGCTCATAAAAATCAGCAACAAAATCGCGGTCAAGGATACCAGGGTCACAAACACTTCCTTGCCTAAATATCGAAAAATCAGCACGCGTGACCTCAAAGTATGGAAATCCAGGTGAACTGAACGTAAAATAACATTTTTTGCCATTCATCGGAAGCCATCATGAATTATGGATTGACTGCAACACCTGCACTAAATGACAATGAATGCCTCGTTCTTGGCGTGTGTGGCAACCAGAAATTGCCTGATTTTGCCACAGCTCTGGATCAACAGCATGGTGGCCTGATTGCAGGTCTTGCAGGAAAATTAACCGAAAATGGTGACACCATCTGGCACCATGATCTTGATGGCAACAGTTTGTTGATCATTCATTGCGGAGACAAGACCGCATACACGCCGGAAGTGCTGTCCAAACGCATTACAGACATCGCAGGCCTGTTGTTAAAACAACGCATTCCCTCGGCAACACTCTGCATGCCGCAACTCGCGAATCATAGTCCTGACTGGCAACTGCAACAAATGTTGCTTCAGTTCGAATCCCAGCGTTATCAGCTGCTGGAGTTCAAAAGCAAACAAAACAAACCCTACGCCATCGAATCTGTTCACTTTTTCCTGCCCGATGCAAATGCAACTGTCATCAAGACTGCCCTTGCCATCGCCAGTGGCGTGGAATTTACCCGGACACTGGCCAATTACCCGGCAAATATCTGTACGCCAACGTATATCGCCCAGGAAGCCGTCAAACTGGCTCACCGGCATGCCAAACTCGATGTAAAAATACACGATCGCGAACACCTGCAGGAGATGGGCATGGGGGCTTTGCTTGCCGTAGCCCAGGGCAGCCACGAACCGCCCAAGCTGGTTGAACTTCATTACCATGGCGCAGGCATGGACAGCCCCCCTGTCGTTCTGGTTGGCAAGGGCATCACCTTTGACTCTGGCGGTATTTCCATCAAACCTGCCGATGGCATGAATGAAATGAAATATGACATGGCCGGTGCTGCCAGTGTGCTGGGGACTATAAAGGCATGCGCCCTGCTCAATCTGCCAATCAATGTGACCGGTTTGCTGGCCTGTGCTGAAAATATGCCCGGAGGTGGTGCTATCAAGCCCGGAGACATCGTCACCACGTCAGCAGGTCTTACGGTTGAAATCGTCAATACCGATGCCGAGGGACGCCTGGTACTGGCCGATGCCCTGACCTATGCCGAACGGTTCAATCCCCGGCTGGTGATTGATATTGCAACATTAACCGGTGCGGTGATTATCGCCCTTGGCTCTGTTGCTACCGGCGTCATGACACCGGATGACGAGCTGGCCAGCATGATTTTAACTGCTGCTCGCGAAAGTGAAGACCGTGCATGGAGATTGCCGTTGGGCGAACCATGGCAGGAAGCGCTGGAAAGCCCCATTGCCGATATGATCAACGCATCGTTTGATCGCAGTGCCGGCAGCATTACCGCCGGTTGTTTCTTGTCCCGGTTCACGGAAAAATACCGCTGGGCACACCTGGATATCGCAGGCACAGCCTGGGTCTCAGGTAAAAAACGCAATGCAACGGGCCGTCCTGTGCCGTTACTGGTGCAATTGCTGCGCGATCTGACCCATGCGAGTTGATTTTTATCTATTAAATAATGATCAGCCCAATGCTGCATGGCTCGTAGCCTGTCGCTTGCTGGAAAAGGCCTGTCATC
>CAZDYY010000049.1:0-5629 GCA_964509745.1 uncultured Legionella sp.
TGCACGTGCGATTTCATGCATGTATTTTGTCGTTGACATTCGATTCAGGTTTGCATGGGTCCATGTGTGGTTGCCCAGATCAAATCCTTCCTTGCGAAACTCTTCCAGTAACTGCCATTGATCTTTGCTGATGGCACCCGCTATCACAAAACCTGTCGCCGGAACATGATTGTCAACCAGGGTTTGCATGAGTTTCATAAAGCCTGCGGCGTGGCTGTCAGTGCCTACGTAGGGCAAATCATCAATGGTAATCGCTATTTCACGATCCCCGGCGAAAAGGGGATTTGACAGCAGGCTTATCAATAAAACAAGACAAGCGGCATATGCTGTTTGCATTGAATCATTCCTTGTTAAACACACGTCTGTATAGACAGCCTGGCAAACTTTTTGGTGATTTGCGTAGTTTTATGGAAAAAATTTTATGAAATGGTTTCATATTGCGCAGGATTGGTCTAATATTTGGGTATGCCTGTTTATCCCGATAGGCCAACTTGAACCTTGTTCACGGAGGATGTTATGGACGATAAAAAAAAATGTAAGATTTCAGCCGGTTGCAAAACGCACTGGCGCGAGCTGCTGGGACTGATTCTTGTAGTTCTGGCTTCTTTTCTAACGCTGATCAGCCTGAGTGGCGCTGGAATTTTCGGTATGTTTCTGGTGGGTTTGGTGCTGGTATGCCATAAACATTTCTGGCCCATGGTATGCGGTGCCGGTTGTGGCTGTGGATGCCCCTGTTGTGATCCGATAGAAGATATCGTCAGTGATCTGGTTGAAAAAGATTCTGAAGGTTCCGCAAAAAAGGCAAAAGCTAAAAAAGCAGATTAATGACTTGTTAACATCTGTTGTCCTGCGGGCAAACCGCAGGACGCAGACGGGAGCATTTATGATGCGAATCATGTTTGCCGGTTTGTTATTCCTCAATTCTCTGCTGGCGTCTGCCACAGATCTCGTAACGTTGACTGTGAACACCCATGCCCGGCAATTTACCGTAAAATTGCCTGCCAATCCCACGACCGGTTATCAATGGACAGTCAGGGAATATGACAAAGCGCTGTTGAAGTTGACAGACAGCAGCTATCTTGCATCTCACAGCGGAATGATCGGGGCAGGTGGCACCATGGTATATACCTTTGAACGTCTTGATGGCGCCGTTTGGCCAAAGTCTACAACCCTGTTGTTCAGCTATGCCCGGAGCTGGGAACCAGGCAGTGGCAAGATGGAAATGATACGGGTTGATTTTCAGTAGGTTTGCCTTCCATTAATTGACCATTTCGCATGAGTTTCGCTTTTCAGCACAAAATTATTCAATCCACCAGCGGGCGCATCCCTGTCCTTTGTATGCCATTGCCAACGTGCCAGGGGATGAGCATATGGAGATGAGTTCAGCGATAGAACAGTTGTTGTGAGTACGTTGCCAAGCAGGCTTCCCCTCAGCCGACGCCCCGTAACTTGTTCGCGGAGTGTCGGCTGGCGAAAGTCAACTGGCGCTAGTAATTCATCAGGCCAATCCCGTATGGGGCAATATTACTTGAAAGAACGCCAGTACCCACGCAGCTGGAAAAGTCACCAATATTACTACTCGTGTTGATGGCACACGACGTTATGCCGCCTGCAATATTTGCTACAAAAGCTGTCAATCCGTCACTGCTTAAAGCAATGCCTACGGGGTTGTTAAAGGTATGAGTCAGGGCAGAGCATGTACCAAGGGTCCCATTAGTGTTAACTTTACAGGTCTCCATAGTATTATTAGTTCCGTTTGTCACATAGAGCAATGTACCTGCCTTGTTTAATGCTATATGGCCAGCGATTGTGCTTGTGCTTGTGGTAAAACTGCAAGTTCCAAACGTGCCGGGTGACGTGACTGGACAGGCATAGATTTTTCCGTTGCTGCCTGTGACCTGGGTTGAGACATAGACGTAAGGCGTTGATGACAGGTTGTTTTTGGCTATCCCGTTACCTTTATAAAAATTGGTTGAAGAATTTGAGCAGCCAGATAATGCACCTGAAGTACTTAACGAACAATAGGTTACACCGGTTCCGCTCCCGGTTGAGCTGTAATTTACAAAGTAAGCTCCTTGAAGAGCGCCTACAAAGTTGTATGATAAAGAAACATCAACAGGCCCGTTTCCTGGATATGCTGGAGAGGTAGAGGGTGTGTAGGCTTTACATGTATTAAATGACCCATTACTTTTAACGGGACAGGAATTCACCGTGCTTGAAGAGGTACCATTACCATACGTTGTGATCAGCACGAATGGTGTGGAACCATACATATAAAAAGCGACGCCCTGTGAATTATTTAAAGCTGGGGAGCCGATAACCGTGTATGCTACATTGGATACGCTGATTACAGGAGGCGTGGCGCTACTGGTCAGAATTTGTGCTGAAAATAAATAATTTTGAGTGGTTGTGAAATACGCATACTGACCTATGGATACAGTCCCCTGGTTTGTGGATGTTACCGTTTCTCCTGTTGGGCTTGTTCCCTGAAAGTTGAAGCTTTGCGGTATGACTTCGACTTGTGCTTGTGGAGTAAATGTAACGGTGCATGTCCCGCCGTTTGCGCTAATCGTTCCACAATCCGTGGCGGTGGAACTGCCGTTATAGGAAAGCGCGACCAGGCCATTGATCAGTGTGCCGGTTAATACAGGTTTAACCCCGGTTGCATTACCTGTGCCCGAGTTGGTAACGACCATTGACTTGGGATTGCCGGAAACCTGTAGTGACATGGGTGTGCCGCTGGTAACGCCAATGCTGGGTACTCCCGGGGCTGCGGGCGGGTTTATCGCAATATATGCAGAGGATGCTGCCGGAGTATCGGTGCCTTGTACCGTGACTGGCTGTTGAGCGAGCCCGCTGCTTGTGGGTGCCAGGTCGAAGGTCAGGGTGCATGTGTCTTGCGGGGGCAGGGTGGTTGATGATGTTGTACACGTACCTCCCGTTGTCGTCACGCCCGCATTTGACAAGGCGGTGTTTAATGTGGCGGTAATGTTATGTGCGTCCGAGCCGCCAGTGGGGGCCTGGTTTTGCACGGTGAAGTAGCCTGAGGTCGTTGCACTGGATGAAGCCTGGATGGTCAGCACGGTACCTGATGTTGTTACCGAGTTTGTTGTTGTTGATATGACGGCAATCGGTGCTTCCCCGGGGGTTGAACTATTGATGATGAATGTCGCCCCTACTGATCGGGTGTTTGTGCCTTTAATCGGAACCGTGATGCCAGGTGTTGAGATCGCCGTGGTTCCTGCTGTGAAATGCAGGTAGCAGGATTCTCCTGGAGCAAGGCTCACGCATTCACTGGCGTCCTGTGTTAATACACCGGGATTTGCCAGCAGGGTGCCGGTAAAATCTGCTGCGATATTGTTGGCTGTGCGGACGGTCAACTGACTGGTGACTTTGATGCTGCCGGTGCCGTTGACATCCAGCGTCAGGGTTTCCGGGGTGATGGTGAGGGGTTCGCGGAAAAATCCAACCACCAGCCTGTTGGCGTAGCTTGCGCGTGAACAAAGAAACGGATCAGGCGTGATGTTGTCTGAATCCATGGTTTTGCATACTTCAGGGCTGACGGAAATGAGGCTGTTGACATTACGTGCTTCTATGTCAAGTGACAGGATGCAGGATTGTTTTGATGCGAGGGTGAACGGGTTGCCGCATGCACCGGCAACCCCTGTATCCTGGGAAACACCGGTAATCGGCTTCATGACCAGTGTGCGTGTTTCCAGGGTTTTATTGGTCACACGGTACTGGACCGTTGTTGAGCCATTCAGTGGCAGCAGCACGCTGGTATCGGTGAGTGGTTCAAAGGTAAATTTGGGTTGGGTCATGGTTGCATGCACAGATGTGAGCGGGCACAGACAGGCGATGACAACAAATGCTGATTTGATCAGGGCACGGAAGTTCATGTGTGTATCCTTACTTGATATAGCTTAAGCTGATTTGCAAAGCGTTCGTATAAAGGTTTGACTGGCTCAGGCCACTGTTGACGGTCTGTCCATCCGCTGCTGCGAAACCATACTTGCCCCAGTCAGCGAATTCATAGCCGAGTCCCAGTTGCAAGTGCTCGTTGACCGCGCGTTGAAAGCCAACACCTGCGGTATAGGTGAATGCAGTGGTGTTTTGGGAGTTAAATGGTGGTGCGGCAACCTCTTCAAACAGTTTGGGGGTAATGGTAAATCCGCTCGCCTTGTTCATTCCCACACCCAGACTGCCGCTGATATACGGGTTTACGATGTAACCATTGTTGGTCAGCAGTTTGCCTTTTACCGCCACATGACGGTGACTGACCTGATAGTTATAGGTGAAATTATTAAAATCCGGATTGGCATCATCCCATATATCACCGCTTGCACTGGTATTATTCGTGGCAGCCAGCGCGAGGCCAAACTGTGCGGACAAGGGTCTGTTGGCGAACGTGTGCTGCATACCCAGAAAAATCTCGCCATCGGCAAACAGGTTGCTATCGTGCGAGGGTTCGTAAGTGTTTCTCAGTCTGGGTTGCAGGTAAAACGTTTGTGATGTTCCGGCGGTGGTCCATGCCGGGCTGATGCTTACCGTAAAAACGGGTGACCAGGACGGGTGAGATGAACTCGCGCTGACGGGAGCTGCAATGGATTGGTCTTTATCAATAACTTGCTGCTGGCGTATTACCGGCGAACGGCTGGCTTTATGTGGAATGGATTTTCTGGATACCGCTTTGTGAATAACGGTTCTTTCTCCCAGCAGCTGGTGGCTGATATGATGCAAGGCATTCAGGTTATCGATTGGGCCAATATAAACGTAATAGATGCCGAAGTGTTTTTTGATATGCACCGGACTGCTGGTTTTTTTGGAGATGAGCGCCTTGTAAGTCAGGGCGTTTTGTTCCATCCGGTATGATCCCAGTTGCAGTACATACCGGTTGGCCGGGTTTTTTTCCTGCAAGCTGGCGCCTTGTTTTGCGCCATAAACAGGGATTGTTTGATTGGTAGTGCTGAAAGCAGGGGTTGTATTCAAGGTGATAATACTGGCGAAGCAGAGACTTGCCCATCCGGTGTTTTTCATCTGGTTTAAATCCATATAAAAATAATAAAAGTCTGGATTAACTTATATGATTTACGGTTGTATGGCAATCCCTGGTTGAGTTTCTGCAATGGTCATCAAACAGGTGGGGCTGGACGCGGGGCTGGCTCCAGCATTTTGAGCTGGTCAAGTGGTGTTGTTGATGGCACCATCGGATCACCTGCTTTATATTCAGTGCCATCAGCGCGGCGCAGGACACCATCACCGTTTGAGTAGGCGGTTACCATTTTTGTTTTTGCGTCAATGACTATAAAGCTGGTGTGATCATGAGCCGCCTCCATAAAAAAAGATGCTGCATCAACCGGGGTGGGGAACTTTAACGTTGTATGACCGTCCTTGCCCGGTGGCGTGGGTTCCTGATAACCATTTTCGTAGCTGTTATCTTTCTTGCGATATTTCTTGATGTAGAGTGCGATAATGGCGTCATTGTCATGGTCGCTCTGAACCTGCATCACGGATGCTTTGGCTTTTGCATGGACTTCATTTAGTTTTCTCTTCATTGCACTCTGAAATTCTACATTTGCCATTGCATCTTGTCTGGCTTTTTTCATGACCTTTAATTCATCATCTGTAA
>CAZDYY010000049.1:5639-8848 GCA_964509745.1 uncultured Legionella sp.
TCATTGTTATCTTGAGCCATGATCAATCTCCTTTCATCACGTCATCGAGCGGGATGACGGGTGAGTAATTACGTACTATTTTAATTATTATAACCTAATTTGAGCGAAAAAACGGCAAATATTCCGGTTCCCAGAAGATATTTTCAATCAACTGCTCCAAATCTGCATCCTGATTGCATTGTGCAAGACCCGTCTTAACAGCCGTTTTCGCCACGGCCACTGCGATATGTTTGGCGACCGATTGTGCATTATCAATGAAGGGCAGTAAGGGTTGTAAACTGTTTTCCCTGGCGGGGGATAATTCACTCAGTGCTTTGGATGCGGCCCAAATCATGGCCTTTGACAACCGGCTTGCCTTGACGGCCAGGATCCCCAGACCAATACCAGGAAAAACCAGCGCATTGTTGCATTGGGCAATGGGTAAAAGTTGTCCATGGTATTCCACCGGAGGAAAGGCGGTGCCTGTTGCAATCAGGGCTTGTCCATTGCTCCAGCGCATGATATCTGCCGGCTGGGCTTCGCATTTTTCATCCGGATTGGACAGGGGGAAAATAATCGGGCGTGCGCAGCTGGCCGTCATGCTTTCAATGATGCCTTGCGAAAATGCACCGGGTTGTGCCGAGCAGCCAATTAAAATGGTGGGTTTGACCTGACGCACGATGTCATCGAGTTGCCCAGGTCGGGTGCTGAACTCATGCTGCTTGCGTGCATAGGGAATTTGACCGTCTGTCAGGGTGGTATCGTCATCTATCAGCAAGCCTTGCCGGTCAACCAGCCAGAATCGTTGATGCGCGTCTTCACGGCTTACGCCGCGCATAATCATGGCATCGACAATTTGATCACTGATACCAGTCCCTGCGGAGCCCGCGCCATAAACCAGTATGCGTTGATCTTCCAGTTTGACTCCGCTGATGTCGCAGGCAGCCAGCAGGGCAGCCAGGGTCACGGCCCCCGTCCCCTGAATATCATCATTAAAGGTACACAGCTTGTCCTGAAAACGATCCAGAATCGGTCGTGCATTACTGCGGCCAAAGTCTTCCCAGTGAAGAAAGGCATTGGGAAAATGCTTTTGAATACAGGCTACAAATTTGTTGATAAAGGTATTGTATTGCGCTGAATCAATCCGGTTGTGACGACACCCCAGGTACATGCGATCGTCCAGCAGGTTTTGGTTGTTGGTGCCCACATCCAGAAAAACGGGCAGGGTTCGGGTGGGGTCGATGCCGCCGCACAAGCTGTAGACCATCAATTTGGCGACGGGAATATCCATGCCGCCGATGCCTTGATCACCAATGCCCAAAACCCCCTCGCCATCGGTGACAACAATCAGGTCGATTTCAGGATTTGACCGGTTGCCAATGATGTCATCCAGTTGATCTTGATCCGTATGTGCAATATACAAGCCACGTGGCTGGCGATATTCATGACTGAAGTATTGTACTGCAAGTCCGACCGTTGGGGTGTAGATAATCGGCAACATTTCAGCCAGATGGCAGCTGAGCAGTTTGTAAAACAGAATTTGATTTTTGTCATGCAGGTTATTGAGAAAAATATTTTGCTGCAGGTTGTTTGAGTAGCGTTTGTATTGCATGTATGCACGTTCTACCTGTTCATCCAGGGTTTCAATACGATTGGGCAGTTTGCCCTGAAGCCCAAAGGCCTGGCGTTCCTCCTTGCTGAAGGCTGTGCCTTTATTCAGTTGCGGGGTGGTGAGCAGGTTTTTGCCGCAGATGGATGTTTCGATGATTCTGGCGTGTGTTTTGGCATCCCGGGTTACTTTGAAATCAAGCATGGTTGTTTCTTACTGGTCAGTCAATATGCCGTTACAATAGCGAATATGGTTGGTTTATTCAATGCATAAAACATGATAAAAGTTCAAATGTATGATAAGATGGTTATCTTTTGTGCGCAACCTGGCTTTGGTGATGACTGAATCCTGCTGTGTTCAGAGCTAACTTATGAGGATACACCATGACTTTTTCAACCCTCGGGCTATCCGAGCCCATTTTACGCGCCGTACTTGAACAAGGCTACGACACCCCGACTCCAATTCAGGCGCAAGCCATTCCAGCCGTATTAAAGGGCGCTGATTTGCTGGCTTCCGCACAAACCGGAACCGGTAAAACAGCAGGTTTCATGCTGCCCATTTTGCACCGACTGGAAGGCAAGCCGCGCGCAAAAAGTAATTGTGCTACCGTATTGATACTTGCACCCACCAGAGAGCTGGCTGCGCAAATTCATGAGAGTGCCGTGCAATACGGGAAATACCTGAAAATTCGTTCAGCCGTGGTGTTTGGTGGCGTGAAAATTAACCCGCAGATGCAAAAATTGCGTGGAGGCGTGGAAATTTTGATTGCCACCCCGGGTCGGTTGCTGGATCTGTTTCAACAACGTGCCATTCGTCTGGATGAAGTGGAAATACTGGTGCTGGATGAAGCGGATCGAATGCTGGACATGGGCTTTGTGCATGCAATCAAGAAAATCATGACCTATTTACCCAAGGCACGACAAACATTGTTATTCTCGGCTACGTTTTCTACAGAAATCTGCCAGATGGCAAAAGAGTTTTTGAAAAGTCCGGTTGAAATCAGTGTGTCACCTCGAAATGCCACGGCTACTACGGTTGCGCAAAAAATCCACCCGGTTGACAAGGCCCGTAAACCGGCGTTGCTCAGTCATTTGATTCGCAATGAAAACTGGGCGCAGGCACTGGTGTTTTCACGTACCAAACATGGCGCTAACAAGCTGGTGAAGCAATTGGCGGTTGATGGCATTGAGGCGGTTGCGATTCACGGAAACAAAAGCCAGTCGCAACGCACGAAAGCCTTGTCTGATTTCAAGGCAGGCAAGGTGCATGTCATGGTTGCGACAGATATCGCCGCGCGTGGAATTGATATAGATCAATTGCCGGTTGTGGTCAATTTTGATTTACCGGATGTTGCGGAAGATTATGTGCATCGCATCGGTCGAACGGGTCGTGCCGGAACAGTTGGCGGGGCAGTGTCTCTGGTGAGTGCGGATGAGATTGGACAATTGAATGACATTGAAAAACTGATCAAACGTCGTCTGGATCGCATTGAAATTGATGGTTTTGAGCCCACTCACAGCTTGCCTGCATCGGGTTCACCAGCTCCTCGTGCCAGCAACAGACCGATGCGATCGTTTGATCCCAAGGCGCGAAAACCTGCGCATGTTCGTGGTGCGAGCGG
>CAZDYY010000050.1:0-8758 GCA_964509745.1 uncultured Legionella sp.
GCCCAACCCCCGGAGGTCGGCGAAAACCTGATATTACAGCGCCCGGCAACAAAACCCGCACCTGTGCACCTGACGCCGAAATTTATCATCTCAACTACACCCCCGCCATGGATTATCGGGATGGCTACCGTTTGATGGGGGGCACAAGCTCCGCAACACCTCACGTTGGCGCATCTGTTTTACTCTTGCAGGATGCCGGAATAAAAAATCCAATGGCAGAAAAAGCCTTGTTGCTAAACAGTGCCGATGCATGGACTGACAGTGGTAAAACCGGCCCCAATGATCCCGATCATCCCTATACTGGCGGACATTATCAAGTGATGGGTTCGGAGTGGAATTCAACCTATGGCTGGGGTTATCTGAATATGCAGAAAGCTTTTGAGCAGCGGTTTAATCTCATTGAAGATCAACTGACACCAAATGAAACGGTCAGGGAATATGAGGTTGATTTACCTGTGGGTGGCAAAGTCACCCTGGTCCATGAACGTCGCGTCGGTTATAACGAGGATGGCAGTGAGTGGGCACTAAGTCCTCTGACACTGGAGATTTATAATGCCGAAACCCAACAATTAATTGCTACAGATAACAGCCCAATAGATACGGTCCATCAAGTGGCTAACTGCATTCGCAAACCGGAAGAACGACGCTGTTCGGAACAAACACGCAGCGTGCACGCAATTATCCGGGTCACACTGGGGAGTCTCCAGCTGGATGGCAGCGATCATGAACCGTTTGCCATTGCGTATGGGTAAACTTTGAAAAATGTTTGCCATTTGGTGCAAAAAGAAGTTTAATGTGCAAATTGCAAGTGAAATGGTAAATTTATAGTGGTAAATTCCCGACTGAAAATGCTGTTAAATCCATGGGTACTACTCACTCTGTTGATATCCCTCCTGCTGCTCTATCAATATGTTGATCTGTCATTAACTCTCGCAGTCAGCCAGATACCATGGCTGTGGCATGTTGAATGGATGGAATGGGTCACCTTGCTCGGCAGTGGTTACATGTCACTGCTGTTTATCTGTGCCTTCGTATTGTTTCGCTATCTCTGTATGCACCCCCTGTGGGAAAAACGCAGCCTGTTTGTTTTACTGACGGTTGTAATCTCCGGCCTGAGCTGTGACGTGTTAAAAATGGTGTTTGGCCGGGCAAGACCCACATTATGGTTTGAACAACAAGCCTATGGATTTTACTGGTTAAAAACCAACAGCACTTACTGGTCATTTCCATCAGGGCATACAGCAACGATTCTGAGCATCGCATTCAGCTTGTCAATTTTATTCCCGCGCTACCGGTTTTTCTTTCTGGCAATCGGCCTCCTGGTTGCGTTTTCACGCATCTGTCTTGGTTGTCACTACCTGAGTGATGTGATGATGGCAAGCTATATGGCACTACTGGGGACTGCGCTCTCAAGCCAGTTGTTATTCAAACAAACTGTACAGCAAGGCCAACTGTTATGATGCCATTGATTTCTGCGATGCAATTAAGAAAACATTATCTGATCTATCTGGTTGTACTTTTGGCCAGTGTATTTATTGCGGCGATGTTTCCGATTACCAATGATGAATCCTATTACATTGCTTTTTCCAGACATTTGCACCTGAGTTATGTTGATGCGCCACCGTTTGTTTCTTATCTGACCATGTTGCAAACACACCTGGGATTCATGTCGGCTCTTGGCCTTCGATCACTGGTGATCATATTACATTTGCTCTCAACCCTGTTTCTGCTGGCCATTGTTTATAACCACTGCTCCCGCGACAGCGATATCAACACAAAATTGCTGCTAACTTTTCTGATTGCCTATCTTGTGCCCATTTTCGGACTGTTTGGCATCTTCATTTTGCCTGACACAGGGCTCATCCTGGCTCTGAGCATGATGCTCTGGGCAGCAGATGACGCTGTCTGCAAAGGCTCGCTCAGCTGGAAATATACCATAGTAACCGGTATTGGGCTTGGGGCTGGTTTATTGTCAAAATACCATATCCTGCCACTGGGCGGGGGCATATTCCTCGGCACCGTACTCGATCTTTATTCAAGCAAATCCTTTCGGTTCAACAGGTCCAATCTCGGCAAATTAATCAGTTGCATTGTCATTGCACTGGTATGTGGCTTGCCTCTGTTTATCTGGAATATTGAAC
Source organism: uncultured Legionella sp. (assembly GCA_964509745.1). GTDB lineage: Bacteria > Pseudomonadota > Gammaproteobacteria > Legionellales > Legionellaceae > DDPF01. Next base: position 2,142 of record CAZDYY010000050.1, read on the forward strand.
ACCATTACGCATCGTTTGTATTTCAATTGCAGCACGGATTCAGCTCTGATCGCTGGCGCATCACGAGCATGCTGGCTTTTCTTCTCGGCAGTCTTCTGTATATGACGCCTGTATTCAGTTTTGTGCTGTTTAAACAAGGCTTGCATGGCAAACTACGCTGGTATTTACTCATTCCGGTGTACAGCCTGCTCTTCATCACGCTGATGAGCAGCCTGCGCAAACCCGTTCTGCCGCACTGGATAAGCCCCGCTTTCTGGTTACTGATACCCTATGCGGTTATCTATAGCGGTAAATACTTTAAAACACTGATAGCCTCTTGCAAGGTCACATCCATCATCTGGCTTGTTTTAATTGGCTTGTTACTCCTGCCTGGTGGCATGACCAACATTAAAAAGGTCACAAGGCTGGTGACTCCGGATGCGGGTAGTCTGGCTGATCTGCTGTTATGGGAAGAACTACCGGTATTGCTGCAACAAAACACCACACTGGCCAGAGCAATTGAACACACTGTACACGAACCACCTGCACCAGGTTGCCTTGAAACAAAACCGCTGGTTGGTACATTGCGCTGGTTCTGGACTTCTCAATTTGAGTATCGTCACCTCGTTAAAGGCGCTAAAATCCTGAATCTGGATCCTGGTTCATCAAGTTATTACTTGTGGCGCGATGAGTGGCCGGCATATGCAAATTGCAATGTATTGATGATTGGCAAAGAGGACAATCTGGAGAGACTATCACGCATCATGACCATCAACAGCACAGAATTTGTGCATGGTCTTGGAGATTATCGATCACTGAATTTAATGGTTGTCAGCGGCACCCTGAAAGACCGTGATACACTCAAACAGGTGCAGGATGACATGCGAGAACATCCGCATTATTAACCAGTGTCTTGTGCCGTCTGCCTGCCTCTTCCCGAGCCAGACGTGGCACCAGATAGCCAGGCAACAACGCCTGCAATTGACTGTAAATAGCCAGGGCATCGTTCATGGACACATCAAAATGAGCCGCCCCCTGCACCTTGTCCAGCAAATGCAGATAATAAGGTAACACACCGCAAGCAAACAAACGCTTGCTCAATGCAGCCAATACATCAGCATCATCATTAACGCCCGCCAGCAAGACCGACTGGTTCAGCATATGAAAACCAGCGTCCCGTAATCGGGCACAAACCCGCGCCACCTGCTCATCCAGTTCATGAGCATGATTACTATGCAATACCACCACTGTTTGCAACCGGTTGCCCTGCAGCATATCAATCAATGCATCATTCACCCGCTCGGGCAACACCACAGGAATTCGCGTATGCAAACGCAAGGTAGTCAAATGCGGAATGCTGGACAATTGCGCAAGCAAGGGCGCCAGTACAGCATCAGTTGCCAACAGAGGATCCCCGCCGCTTAAAATCACTTCGTGAATATTTGTATCTGCCGCAATATAATCCAGTACCGGCTGCCATCCTGAACGACCCGGGTTATTATCCTGATAGGGAAAGTGGCGACGAAAACAATAACGGCAATTGATGGCACAGGCACCGGTTACGGTCAACAAAACACGCCCATGGTATTTGTGAATCAAGCCAGGAATTGCATTGCTTGCAGCTTCATCCAGAGGATCCTCGACGAAGCCTGATGTACTATGCAATTCATCCTGCACCGCCAGCACCTGCAGTAACAAGGGGTCATGCCGGTTCCCGACTTGCATGCGTGCTGCAAATCCTCTGGGAACCCTGGTTTTGAATTGTTTTTCAGCACCGGGACTTCCCGCATCGGCTGACAATTCCAGAAAGGACAATAATTCATGTGCAGAGGAAAACCCTTGCGACAGAATTTGTTGCCAACTGTGATTTGAATCTCGCATTCATACTTCAGACTTGATAAACTGTGCGAACTCTAACAAACATGCAACAAAATCTCAACAACGGAGCACAAATGGCACATTACAGCACAAACGAACTGAAAAACGGCTTGAAAATCATGGTTGATGATGCGCCTTGCAGCATTGTCGATGTCGAGTTTGTTAAACCGGGAAAAGGACAAGCCTTTACACGCCTTAAAACCCGTAACCTGAAAACAGGTCGTGTGGTTGAACGCACATACAAAGCCAACGATACATTTCTTGCTGCCGATATCGCTGAAGTGGAAATGCAGTATTTATACAACGACGGCGACCAATGGCATTTTATGGTTCCCGACACATTCGAGCAATATGCTATTGGCGCTACTGCGATTGAAGAAGCTCGAATCTGGTTGAAAGAACAGGACATGTGTGTTGTCACCTTGTGGAATAACGAACCCATACTGATTCTGCCACCCGTCTTCGTTGTACTGGCCATCACAGAAACAGATCCCGGCCTGAAAGGCGACACATCGGGTGGTGGCGGCAAGCCAGCTACGCTGGAAACAGGTGCCGTCGTCCGGGTACCCTTGTTTGTACAAATAGGTGAATTAATCAAGGTTGATACACGCAAAGGGGAATATGTTTCTCGCGCCAAAGAGCAATCTTAAATCTTTTTGAACTAAAATAATACACTCTCGTTGAGAGTAGTCTATACTGAATTTGTACAGCAGTGTAGACCATAACCAACAAGGAGGTATTATGGACAACAAATCAAACCATCGCAGTATCCTTGGCATCCTCGTTTTCATGTTAAGCCTGTTTGCCTGCACAAACGTTTATGCACATGGTGGTGGACACCATGGCGGTGGACATCACGGTAGCTGGCATCACGGTAGCTGGCATCACGGTGGCTGGCATCACGGTGGCTGGCATCACGGTGGCTGGAATCATGGCGGCTGGGGATGGGGTCGCGGCTACGGCTGGGGTAGTGTAGGATATTATGGAAGTGGTTGCCGATGGGTTGGCGGTCACTGGAATGGATGGGGAGCGTGGGTACCTGCTCATAAAAGGTGCTGGTAAAATCATCAGGCACACTTTCAACGCGGCATGTCCGCGCAATCAGGTGATAACACCTGAACTCTGGATCCCGCGGTCAAGCCGCGGGAAGTCGGAGTCAAACGAGAATCAAGGTCAATAGAATAAATCAGGGTAACTGCTCACCCCGTTCGTCATCCCGAGCGTAGCGAGAGATCTCCCAATGACGGCACAGTTCCACATCACGGAGATCCCTCGCTACGCTCGGGATGACGGGTGAGTAGTTACAAATCAGGTACACGCTGTTGCAGCGGTGATTGATTGCGCCAGCAACTCCCTTGCATGAGACAGCGTTTGTTCGGTTATCTTCAACCCCCCCAGCATACGGGCAATTTCATCAATTTTCTCTGTTGCCGACAGCGGGATAACCCGTGAAAAGGTCTGTTCATTATCCGTGTATTTTTCCACCATAAAATGATGATGGGCACAGGATGCAACCTGGGGCTGGTGGGTGACACAGAATAATTGTAACCGCTCGCCAAGACTCCGTAACAACTGCCCAACCAGGGCTGCCGTGGCACCACCTATTCCGACATCCACTTCGTCAAACAGTAACGTTGGTGTTGAACCACGTTTGGCAGCGATCATTTGAATGGCCAGACTGATACGGGACAATTCTCCGCCCGAAGCGATTTTAGCCAGGGTATCTGGCTCCATGCCTGGATTGGTACACACTTTATACTCGATTTTATCAAGGCCATGGGCCTGCATTTTATCCAGAGGTGAAAAATCAGCGGTAATAAACCCTTTGGGCATGCCCAGCTGACGAATGGTTAAGCTGATCTCTTCAGTTAATTGTGCAGCATATTTTTGTCGGGATGCCCTCAGGGCAAGTGCCGCCTGCTGATAAGCCTGTAAATGTTGCTCATATTTCGCCTGCAAGAGCTCCTGCTCCTTGTCCAGTTCATTGAGCTGCAAAAGCTCTTCCTGCAATTGCAGGGCAAGTGCCGGCAACTGAACCGGATCCACATGGTACTTGCGTCCGGCCTGATGCAACTGGCTCATACGAGTCTCTACGTCTTGCAAACGCTCCGGATCAAGCTGGACGTGAGTGGTAAAACCATTGATTTCACTCAATACCTCTTCACATTGAATCAGGGCACTGTTAATTAATTCGACTGCATTTTTAATATTGGGATGTTCCTGGGGCAGAGATAACAGACGCTGGATAATCTGGTTTAATCCCTGACATACATTGGGTTGATCATCGGCGCTGAGCAACTCGGTGATGGCTTGCGCGTCCTCAAGATATTCCCTTGCGTGATGCAATAGCTGATGTTCTTCATGCAATGCCTGTACTTCCCCTTCTGCCAGAGCAAGGCTGGCAAGCTCTTCCAGCTGATATTGAAGCAACTCCGTGCGCTCACGGGATGATGCCTGGTTTTGTAATGCAGCAAGGGCGTGCCTGATTTGTTGACACTGACGATAATGACTCGCAACATCATCCAGTAAATGCTGATGATCGGCATATTGATCAACTTGCTGGCGATGCGTTGCATGCTCCAGCAGGCGCTGGTGTTGATGCTGGCCATGTATATCCACCAGCATTTCGCTGATTTCCTTTACTTTTTGCAGTGGAAATGGATGACCATTGATATACGATTTGGATCGCCCTTCAGCATACATAACACGACGCAGAAAAATCTCACCATCGTCTGTCGCCAGATCATGTTCCTGAAGCCACAGGGCCGGTTGAGAACCTTCATCAAACGTGAAACTGGCATGAATTTCACATTTTTCAGCACCCGAACGGACCACTGACGCATCGGCCCGGCCGCCCAGCGCCAGCATCAGGGCATCAATCATGATGGATTTTCCAGCACCGGTTTCTCCGGTAAACGCTGTTAAACCCCGTTCAAAATCCAGCTCAAGTTGAGAGACAATTGCGAAATTTTCAATCCGTAAAGACGTCAGCATGGGTTATCCTTGAAAATGTGATCCCCAACCCAGTTTAATTCTTAATGTATCATAATAGTGATAGTCAGCAGGATGCAAGAGGCGTAATTGCTGCGCATTCTTTTCTATCACAACCTGTTGACCTGGTTTTACATCACAAGACTCGTGACCATCGCAACTGATTTGCAAATTATTTTCATTGCTCTGGCTAATGCGTATTTCAACCAGCGCCTGTCCATCAATAACCAGCGGACGTGAGCTCAAGCTGTGGGAAAACATCGGCACCATGACGATTGCATTCAACTGCGGATGCATGATTGGCCCGCCTGCGGACAAGGCATAAGCGGTTGAACCTGTGGGCGTGGCAAGAATCAAACCATCCGAACGATAATGACTGACAAATTGCTGGTTAACATACACATCAAAAGCGATCAAATGCGTTTCATTGCCGCGACTGAGCACAACATCATTCAGTGCATCACCCTCGAAACACATGCTGTCACCGTCCTGAACGCTCATATGCAGCAAAAACCGGTGTTCTTCACAGTATTGACCAGCCAGTACAGCGCTCAATTGTGCCTCAAGCTCATGTGGCAGGATGTCAGTAAGAAATCCCAGACGACCACGGTTAATGCCAATTACTGGCACATTAACCCTGACCGCCATGCGGGCTGCGGACAGCAAACTGCCATCCCCCCCGACCACGACGATCAAATCGGTTTTTTCATTCATGGCCTCGCGTGCAAGCACAGGCAAGGCAAGATCAAATCCGGCAGCCGTATCGCAATCAAGGTGTGTTTCTATTTTTTGCTGATGCAAATAATCAGCCAGCCGATGCAGGGTTTCACTAATATCCTGATTGGCGCGGTGTTGCCGCGCATACAGGATGACTCGCTTGAACCGTTGCTTCGCCATAGAAACTAGTTTCCTTCCTCGTTATTCGCACGTGAGGTACGCTTGCGGTCATTTTCTTTCAACTCTTTTTTACGAATCCGAATTGATTTGGGTGTAACTTCCACAAGTTCGTCATTATCGATAAATTCAAGGGCTTGCTCCAGCGATAATTTAATAGCGGGTGTCAGCACAATGTTTTCATCCGTACCAGATGCACGCATATTGGTTAATTGCTTTTCTTTCGTGACATTCACCACAAGGTCATTATCACGGGAATGAATACCCACAACCATGCCTTCATAACAATCCGTTTGTGGCTCAACAAACAAACGACCACGCTCTTGCAGATTAAACAGGGCGAATCCACGTGCAGTACCATTGCAATTGGCAATCAAAACACCGTTATTACGTTTGCCGATACGGGCACGCACAGCTGGACCGTAATGATCATAGACATGATACATCAACCCGGTACCGGACGTACTGGATAAGAATTCAGTATGGAAACCAATCAGGCCACGTGTGGGAATAGTATAATCAAGACGCACACGTCCCTTGCCGTCCGGCACCATGTTTTGCAGATCACCGCGACGCTCACCCAGTTTTTCCATGATAGTACCCTGATGGCCTTCTTCAACATCCACCGTCAGACGTTCGTATGGTTCCAGTTGCTCACCATTTTCTTCACGCATAATGACTTCAGGCTTGCAAATGGCCAGTTCAAAATCTTCGCGACGCATGGTTTCAATCAAAATTGACAAGTGCAGTTCACCCCGGCCGGACACCCTGAATTTATCAGGATCTTCTGTGTCTTCAACCTTGAGTGCCACATTGTGCAGCAATTCAGTTTGCAAGCGTTCGCGAATCTTGCGGCTGGTAACGTATTTACCTTC
>CAZDYY010000051.1:0-8730 GCA_964509745.1 uncultured Legionella sp.
GCTGGACACTGTCTTTCATTTCAACCACCAGGCGTTCGGCGGTTTTTTTGCCGATGCCTGGAAGTTTGGTTAACAAAGCGGTATTTTGCTGATTAATGCATTGAATAAATTCGTCGGGAGTAATGCTGGATAATATAGCGATGGCCATTTTTGGACCGACACCATTTACCTTGATGAGTGCACGAAACAAGGCCCGTTCCTGCTTGTCATGAAAACCATACAACAACAAGGCATCCTCGCGCACGACAGTATGAATGTGCAAGCCTATGGTTCCCTGCTGGTGCTCCAGCTGGAAAAATGTCGGTAATGATGTTTCAACGTCATATCCCACGCCATTGACATCCACCACCAGTTTGCCAGGCTGATGCCTGTCGGCAACACGACCACTTAACCATCCAATCATCGAACCCGTCTCCTGTTTGAGCGCCGTGCGCCAACCCTGATTTGGCTGTTGCGCATGTGGCTGTGGCAAATGGCAATCCCCAAAGCATCAGCAGCGTCGGCCTGGGGCATACTGTTTAACATCAACAGGCTAACCACCATATGTTTAACCTGTTCTTTCTGTGCTGCACCATAACCCACGAGCGATAACTTGACTTCACGCGCGGAGTATTCACTGACCTTGACCCGATGGGATGCACAGGCAACCATCGCGACACCCCGTGCATGCCCCAGTTTCAGGGCAGAGCTGGGGTTTTCATGCATAAACACTTCTTCAATTGCTACCTCGGCAGGACTGAATTTTTCCATTAACTGGCAAATGCCGTTGAATATTTCCAGCAACCGATGGCTTAACTCACCCTCGCCCGTGCGAATACAGCCACTGTCGATATACTCCAGTTTCCGGTTATTCTCCCTGATAATCCCGTAACCTGTCACACGTGACCCGGGATCAAGGCCTAAAATAATGGTCATTAGTTGTCTGATTCAACAAATTCCCCGGAAAACTCTGCATTGCTGTAAACGGATTGAACATCATCCAGGTCTTCCAGTGCATCAATAAGTTTTTCAAGGCTTTCCGCTGTGTCTTTATCCAGAGCCACTGTTGTTTGTGCACGCATGGTAATGTGCGAATGTTCCACTTCAAGTTTGGCAGCCTGCAAGGCAGACAATACTGCATGATAAGCTTCAACCGGGGTTATTACCTCAATTTGACCATCATCTTCCGCTACATCGCTGGCACCGGCTTCAATGGCAACATCCATGGCCTGTTCATCCTGTGGCGTAGGGGCCAGTAATATTTCACCCTGATGGGTAAACAGATAGGATACAGAACCATCCGTGCCCAGATTGCCACCATGCTTGGTAAATGCATGCCTGACCTCGGACACTGTACGATTTTTATTATCAGACAAGCAGTCCACCAGGATCGCCACGCCACCTGGTCCGTAGCCTTCATAGCGCATCTCCATCATGTTTGCGCCTTCCAGACCGCCCACACCACGCTTGATAGCATTATCAATGGTATCCCGTTTCATATTGGCTTTTAGTGCCTTGGTGACGGCATCACGCAGCCGGGGATTTGCCGCTTCATCTCCGCCACCTGCACGTGCGGATACTGAAATTTCACGGATCAGTTTCGTAAAAATTTTCCCGCGTTTGGCATCTTGTGCCCCTTTGCGAAATTTAATATTAGCCCATTTGCTGTGACCGGCCATGACAACACCTCTTGATTGATCTGAAAAAAATTAATCGAATTATACGTTGACCAACCCGGGTAACTCAACCAGCAAATCACTCGCCAGCAAACCCCGTTCACCCTGTCTGGATGCGGCCCTGTCTCCTGCTTCAGCATGCAGCATCACGCCAGCCTGCGCAGCCTGCCATAAATCAAGTCCCTGGGCAGCAAGTCCTGCTATCATACCACTGAGCAAATCACCCATGCCTGCACTGGCCATCCCTGGATTACCCGCTGTACAACGTTGTACCGGTTGACCAGCTGTAGCCAGCAGTGTTCCTGCACCTTTCAAAACAGCCACTCCCCCGTACTGCTCCTGCAATCGATGCACGGCCTGAATCCTGTCAGCCTGAATCTGGCTTGCACTCATCTCCAGCAATCGGGCGGCTTCACCCGGATGGGGGGTCAATATCCAGTTTTGCCGATGAGTGCGCGGCACGGTTCGAGCAAGCCAGTTCAATCCATCGGCATCGACAATTGTTGGCAAGGGTGACATGAATACACGGTCAAACACTTCCCTTGACCATATACTGTTCCCCAGACCCGGCCCAAGTACGATCACGGTGGCTGTTTCCAGTAATTTGTCCAAATCATTTGCCGGAGACTTCAGACCATAACAGAGCAATTCAGGCCTTGATGCGACGGTGCTGGTGACGTGTTCAGGGCGAGTTGCCACAGTAACCAGACCCGCACCCACACGTGCAGCACCTTCGGCTGCAAGCCGTACGGCACCAGGCATGCCAAAATCCCCTCCAACCACAAGAACATGGCCAAATAACCCCTTGTTCGCGTCATGCGGACGCGGGGTTAGCCAGGATTGAACTGTTTTCAGTTTCAGGGGCTGTTGAATTCTGTTTACGCTATTAATTTACACTTCCTTATTAAATTAGTTACAATCCCGCTTTATTTAAAATTAGCGACATCCCATGCAGCTATCCATTCACCATCGAAAGCTTGAACTCTCCTTCATCATAATAGCCTTGTCGCTCCTTGTGAAGCTGCTTTGTATTGGCTCAAATGATTTGCTGGCTGAAGAGGCGTATTACTGGAATTACTCGGCACATCTCGACATCGGCTATCTTGATCATCCGCCCATGGTTGCTGTGCTGATTAAAATTTTCACCACGCTGTTTGGCACAAATGAATTCGCAGTACGATTTGCTTCAATTCTATGCTGGTTCGCCACTGCATTTTTCAGTTTCAAATTTACACAACTGATAAAGCCTGGTGCGGGCATTTATGCGGTCATGTTGTTGTCAATCCTGCCGTTTTTTTTCCTGCATTCACTGGTCATTACCCCTGATCTGCCACTGATTGTTTGCTGGTCAGCCGCCATTTACTATTTATACCGGGCCCAGGTGCTGGATCAATCCTATGCATGGTATGTTGCCGGCCTGTGGCTTGGACTGGGTTTGCTTTCAAAATATACGATTGTCCTTACAGGTTGTTCGGCATTGTGTTATCTGGTGATGGTGCCTCATGCAAGAACATGGTTTTTACGCAAGGAACCCTACCTGTGCCTGCTGATCACGGCTTTACTCTTTACTCCGGTCATATACTGGAACGCAACGCACAACTGGGCTTCTTTTGCATTTCAAAGTACACGCAGACTGGAGGAAGACACATCATTTACCTTCCATCAACTTCTTGGTTTGTTTGTCGTATTTTTAACCCCGCTGGGTGTGTCGGGATTTTTATCCCTGTTTAGAACAAACACCCCTGAAAGGGGCTTGTTTGATATCAACACCCGACGTTTCCTGCAACTGTATACCCTCGTGCCATTAGCTGTTTTTTCAGTCTTCAGCTTCAGACACGAAATAAAATTTAACTGGATTGGCCCAAGCCTGCTGGGCATCATCCCCTGGCTTGCAATATTGATTGACAGGAATACCCAACCCTGGCTTCGTCGAGGCTGGGTGGCTACATCTGCTTTTTTATTACTTATTTACAGTGCCATGCTGTTTTGCATTGTTTCCGGCAAACCTGCCCGCATCAATCAGGAGCTTTTCATCAAATATATTGCATGGAGTGACTTGACCCGGCAAGTTCATACCATTGCCAGCGAAATTGAAGCCAGCACAAAATCAACACCGCTGATTGTCGCCATGGATCCGTATAACATTGCCAGCGAACTGGCATTTTACCAGGCTGATTTTCTGGCACATGGAACAATTTCCACCGCATACAAAGTCATTGGCAGTGATCTGTTCGGAAATGAAAGCCTGATGTATCGCTACTGGTCAAAGGGCGTGCCGGTTGACGGCAAGACGCTGATTCTTGTCAATGATAATCGTGAAAGCCTTGAAACCCCTGAAGTAAACAACCGGGTGATTGTGAAATCAGATACCCGGGAATTCTGGTCGCATGCCCAGGGGCAAGGTGAAAATCTGCGTAAATTCTATTACAAAATAGTGCAGTTGAAAGACCCGGCCTCTATCGATGCGGGCCCCAGACAATCCGCGAGTAAATAAAATAATTTAAAATCGAGCCAAATACGATACCGGTAGCAAGAACAAGATTCTCTTTTAATACGCCTGCACCCAGCAATTTTACGCCCAGCAGCAGCCAGTAACTCTGGAAGCAAACATAGGCTGCCGAGTAGGTCACGAAGATGATCATTGCCTTTATTTTGTTCAGATGCGACACCGGCGTATTTTTTTTGAAGGTAAATGCATTATTCAGAAAAAAGTTATTGATAATCGCTGCAGAAACGGCTATGGCCTGGGATGGAACTGGCATTAAATAATGCCGGCACAGATTGTACACCACAAACTGCACGCTCATGCCGGCAAGCCCGACAAGACACATCTTGAAATAACGTTTCAACTCGTAGTAACGCAAAATAAACAAAACCCGCAACGAATCAATCATCGAGTTCGCAGGCAACTTGCTTACCCCTTTTTCCCTGTCAACGAAATCAATCGGATACTCGGATATTCTGGCCTTATTTTGATGCAAATGCCAAAATAATTGCAATTTATATGCATAATTATTCGATAAAAACGTTTCCGGCAAAGCCGCCTGCAATGCTTTACGACGTGTCGCCCTGAATCCACTGGTAAAATCTTTATATTTCAGGGTTAACAATGCGCGGGCAACATAATTGCCCAGCACAGACAACAGTTTTCGATGCCAGCCCCAATTTCCCGGTATGCTGCCGCCGGGGACGTATCGACTCCCCACCACAACATCACAAGTTTTAATTTTTTCCAGCATGGGGGCAATGTATTTGGGCTCATGGGACAGATCTGCATCAAACTCAAATACAATGTCAGCATTCATTTCATTCAAGGCATAGCGCATGGCTTGTGCATAAGCCGATCCAAGACCTGATTTTTTTAATTCCGTTTGCAAATGCAACTTATCATTGCTCGCAGCAAGCTTTTTCACAATCTGCTGCGTATCATCGGTTGAGGCACTATCAAACACCAATATGTGAATATCAGCATCAGGGATATGTTTGGCTGCATCAAATACCGCAGCCAGTGTATCTTGAATCACCTCGGCTTCATTATAAGTAGGAATAATCAGAACTACTTTTTCAATCGTCATGCCGCTCAAAATCCTGGAAAATATTAAATGGCATAGATGATATCATAATCACGGAATGAATGTGCATCACGATTATACTTTACAATAGCACTCACAATGGCTAAATTAGGCTTTTTTAAATACTGAGTGATCATTATGCAAGTCTGGAAAAAATATATTTGTGTTATCTGTGGATTCATATACGACGAAGCAGAAGGCTGGCCAGAAGATGGCATCGAAGCAGGAACAGCATGGGAAGACGTGCCTGAAAACTGGTTTTGCCCTGACTGTGGCGCAGGAAAAGAAGATTTCGAAATGGTTGAAATAAGTTGACTGTGTTCAAATTCTAATCTAGAATGCGCACTTGTAACATTTTAATCATTATCTAACCAGGTGTTATGCATCTGACATTCCGGAGTAATCATGGCATATTTTTTTAAAGTAGTGCATAAAGTAAATGATGATTTCAAGTCATCTGATCACATCAAATTAAAAAACACGGTCACCAGTCCTCTGTTTGAGCAATTTTCTAAAGAAGTTAAAGAAAGCAAAGACTATAAATTCTTAAACACCAACCAAAAACACCTTGACGTCATAACCGACTGCACCAGAATAGCCAGGCAAAATTTACTGGACTGCAAAGCGACGGATAAAGAAGCTGCACTGTTCCTTATGCTCGGAATAGCCGCTCAAGCCACAAGCTTCGTGCCATTCAACTGGATTCTTGCACCAATAGCATATCTCTATGCCGGATTCCTGATTAAAGAACGAATTCCTGCATACAAGGCGTACACAGAGTCACGTGACAATCTGGTGCGTTGTGCAGCCTGGGCATTAAACAATGAATACACAACATCTGATGATATGAATAAAAAGCCCGTTATTGAAATGCTTGATCTGTTAAAAACCATCATGACCAAGAAGCAACTGGCATATATCATCGTGGATGGGCCTTTGGAAAAGAGCTTTCTTCAAACTATCGACATCACCGACGAAGAAAAAGAAAGGACTCTGGAATTCCAGGTTTATGGTTACGGGCAAGACGGTTCACTCGCTACACTGGCCATCAGCATCGGCAGCTACATCCAGGCTGTCATGAAACAAATTGCCAGCCAATGCATGGACTTTGTCCGCAACAATCAGCCATCATTCGGATATTAAGATCCTTCCTGCCTTCTCGCCATCCCGGGGTTGCCCCGGGTGACGAGACTATGGTTTTACTACAACCAGTAGAACAATCCCAATCAGTAACACCGTCGGAATTTCATTGTACATACGATAAAACCGTTGCCCCCGCGTGTTTTCATCCCGTGCAAATTGTCGGAGAAAATGCCCGCAAAGCACATGGTATCCCCACAAAAATACCACGAGCCCCAGCTTGGCATGCATCCAGTGCACAGCCAGATAATAATGAACGTTATAAGTCACCAGCCAGATACCAAACAATGTCGTCATTACTGCAGCCGGCCATGTAATACCGTAATACAAGCGTCGCTCCATGATTTTGAAACGTTCAATACTGATTTGATCATGCGCATCAGCGTGATATACAAACAGGCGCGGCAAATAGAACAAGCCTGCAAACCAGGCCACCATGGCAATAATATGCAATGCCTTGATAATCAACATAATGAATCCTTTTTCCGGCGTCTGGCCTGTTTATACAAGTTCAGCGCTTCAACACCGAGGGAAAACCCCATGGCAAAATACAGATAGCCACGCGGCACATGAAATGAAAAACTGTCGGCAACCAGCATGGTTCCGACCAGAATTAAAAAACTCAGCGCCAGCATCTTGAGGGTCGGATGTTTTTCAATAAACAGGCCTACCGGTTCACTGGCATACACCATCACCAAAATGGCACAGGTAATTGCAACCGCCATGACAATAAAGTTGCTGGTCAAACCAACCGCCGTCAATACACTGTCGAGTGAAAAAATGATATCCATCAAACCGATCTGGATAACCACACCCCGGATTGTGGCGGCTCCATCGATGACATCCTGTTGCTCGCTCTTTCCCTCTATTTCAAAATGAATTTCCTGTGTGGCCTTGTAAATTAAAAAAACACCACCTGCAAATAAAAAAATATCCCGTGCAGATATAGGCAACTGTCCGATAGTCATCAGTGGATGCGTTAATTTAGCCAGCCAGACTGCTGAGGCAAGCAACATCAATCGCGTCACCCAGGCAAAGGTTAGCCCCCAGTGACGTGCTCGCTTGCGCTCTTCGCCCCGCAATTTTTCCGTCAGTATTGATAAAAACACCAGATTATCAATACCCAGAACAATTTCGAGGATTATCAGGGCAATCACACTAAAAAAAATTTCCAGATATTCCATCTCGCTCAACCCCGCTGCCAACGCCCCGCGACTTGTTCGCAGGAACCATTTTGACCTGGCTTATTGTCCACAATAATCCCCCAAAGGTAAATGGTTCACTTTCCAGATTACCCTCGTTATAATAGCAAAGCATTAACAATCACCAGGTGAACACAATCATCAACTTAATCAAAAAAATATTGCGTATTTCCAGACCTGCGCCCAAATCTCAACTGGAAAAACTACCTGTTGACTCTGCACATATTATTCACAGAAATCAACATCATGTATCAAAAACAGACATCAGTCCCAATGCGCTCAGTGTCCTGAATCGACTGAACAGTTCGGGTTTTCAGGCCAGCCTGGTGGGTGGCAGTGTGCGTGATTTATTATTACGAAAAGCGCCCAAGGATTTTGATGTGGCCACTAACGCCACCCCCAACCAAATCAGGAGCCTGTTTCGCAATGCCCGCATCATCGGCCGGCGCTTCAAACTGGCACACATCCTCTATCATCGTGAAATTATTGAAGTAGCAACTTTCCGTGGCCATGATGCTGTGGACGACAGTCAGCAAACCAATGAGCGTGGCATGCTTATTCGTGACAATGTATATGAAACGCTGGAGGAAGATGCGTGGCGGCGTGATTTCACCATCAACTCGCTCTATTATAATCTCGACGGATCCATCATTGATTTTACGGGTGGTTTTAACGACATTAACTTGCGTATTGTTCGCATGATTGGTGATCCGGTCACCCGCTATCAGGAAGATCCCGTGCGCATGCTGAGAGCGATTCGATTCAGTGCGAAACTGCATTTTGAAATTGCTCCTGAAACTGCAGAACCAATTTATGATTCCAGCATTCTGATCACCCATATTTCCGGTTCCCGCCTGTTTGACGAAATGGTCAAGCTGTATCAGTGCGGAGAAGCGGAGTCAGTGCAGCGGTTACTGGTAAAATTTGGTCTGTTTCATCATCTGTTTACACAAACAGCTGAACTGATGGAAAGCCAGTATCCGGTCAACGCATTATTAATTAATGCTCTGGAAAGCACAGACACCCGCATTCGGGATGAAAAGCCAGTTAACCCCGCATTTGTATTTGCCATTCTGCTCTGGTTCCCTCTTCTTGATCGCAAGGCGCAGTTTATCAAGGAAGGCATGGATCCCCTGCCTGCACTGGAAAAGGCCATGTCTT
>CAZDYY010000052.1:0-6538 GCA_964509745.1 uncultured Legionella sp.
CCGAGAGACGTTTTGCCTCGATATCGTTGGCCCAGAGGAAGGTGAGCATGGTTTCTGCCTGTGCCTGGGATAATAACTTTTTATGCCGTTTTGTTCCGACATTGTCTGTAAATCCGGCAACATACACAGTGCTGCAATTATACAACTTTAGCAGTTTTACAATATTGTTCAGGCCTTCAAAGCAAAGCTCATTCAATTTTGGGCTATTGAATTCATAATAATGATCGGTTGGAACGACGAGAACCATGGTATGACCATATTGAACAAACTGGATGTCATTTTTTTGCAGATCATGGATCGTTGCTTCCTTGCTGGCGTGCTGGTATTCCAGTGCTGCTCCGGCGGTGCCGCCAATAAGACCACCCACCGCACCACCTACAGCCGTACCGCCGATGAGAGAACCGGTAACAATACCAACACCTGTGCCCTCTACCACCCGTTTTACAGGCAGAGGGGGTTTGTGAAAGTTATTGTACGGGGGGTGAAATCCGCAGCCAAATAGCGACAATGAAAGCAGACTCACGTTTACTGTGCGTCTTGCAAGGGTTTTGGCTGACATTTTCACTCCTGTAACAAATCAGTCTTTCATTATTAAGGATCCTCTTTGATTACGCAATCCTGAATTGCTTTGTACAGGTGCAGCTGGTATTCTTTTTTCAAGAAACCAATCAGGACTACTTGCTTTGAGTAAAACCAGTACAGCCTCTGTCCAGACGCTTCCAACCCTGTCGCTGGCAGCATTGGGTGTTGTCTACGGAGATATCGGAACCAGTCCGTTATATGCCTTGCGCGAGTCCCTGCGGGGTGTGCCCATTAATTTGATGGATATACTGGGTGTGTTGTCCCTGATTTTCTGGTCGCTTATTATAGTCATTTCCATTAAATACTTGTTGATCCTGTTACGCGCGGACAATGAGGGTGAGGGTGGGATCCTTGCCTTGTCTGCACTGATCAAACGAACCAGCAAACATCGTTCCAAACTGGTCTTTATTGTGGGCATTCTCGGAGCAGGCCTGATGCTTGGGGATGGCATGTTGACGCCGGCAATTTCAGTGATCAGTGCCCTTGAAGGGGTGAATGTCTTTGTTCCTGCAATTTCAACCTGGGTGTTACCTCTCACGTGTATTGTGCTGGTTGTTTTGTTTTTCATGCAGTCGGTTGGAACGGAAAAAATCGGGT
Source organism: uncultured Legionella sp. (assembly GCA_964509745.1). GTDB lineage: Bacteria > Pseudomonadota > Gammaproteobacteria > Legionellales > Legionellaceae > DDPF01. The sequence continues at coordinate 1,180 of CAZDYY010000052.1, forward strand.
TTATTTTTGGTCCGATTATTTTCGTCTGGTTTTTAACGATAGCTATTCTGGGTGGAAAGCAAATTGTCAATAATCCTGTTGTATTGAAAGCGGTAAATCCGTGGTATGCCTATGAGTTTTTCCGGCTGAATGGCTGGACAGGCTATGCTTTGCTGGGAGGTGTGTTTCTGGTCATGACGGGGGGCGAAGCGTTATATGCCGATTTGGGACATTTTGGCAAAAATCCCATACGGTTGACGTGGTTTGTTATGGTGTTGCCCTGTTTGTTGTTGAATTATTTTGGACAGGGGGCGTATCTGCTGGATCATCCGGAGGGAATTTTTAATCCATTTTATATGCTGGCGCCGGACTGGATGGCCATTCCCCTGATTATATTTGCAACAATGGCTACTATCATTGCATCGCAAGCAGTTATTTCTGCCACGTTTTCTATCACGAAGCAGGCTGTATTGCTGGGACTGTATCCTCATTTACCCATCGTGCAAACATCGGATTCTTTATGCGGGCAGGTTTATATTCCGCAAATGAATATGTTGCTGGCTGTGGGTACCCTGGTTCTGGTGCTGGCATTTAAAAGCTCCGATGCATTGACGCATGCCTATGGTATCGCTGTGAACCTGGACATGGTTTTGACCAGCATGATGGTGGCGTATCTGATTCTGCATTCATGGCGCTGGCACTGGGCTATCGTGGCAGGGGGGTGTCTGTTTTTTGGTACAATTGATTTTGCGTATCTGGGTGCCAATCTTCAAAAAATAGAAACGGGAGGGTGGGTTCCTGTTGTATTTGCGATTGTTTGCGGATTTGTCATGTACACATGGAATACGGGCCGACGATATCTGCAACAAACGTATTACATGAAAAAGGAGGGGTTTACAAAAATCCTGAAGCAGCTGGACTATAAAAGCCTGAACCATCTGCACAATACCACAGCCATATTTATTACGGATATTTATGACAAGAGTGGCGGGAGTTTCCTGCATTTTTTAAAACTTAACCGGACGATTCCAGAGCACGTATTGATCGTCAATTATACGGTTGAAAATATACCTTATGTTCCGTCCTCCGACCGGTTTGAAGTCACTATCCTTAAAGAAAACATATGCGAATTAACGCTGCATTATGGCTTTATGGATACCATCTCGATTCCCCAGGCACTCTACGTAGCCAATGACAGGCAACTGCTTCCTTTCCCTGTAGAGGTAGAAACAGCCACGTATTTTATTGAAATTCCCAATGTGGTTGCTTCGCGTGAGCAAAAAACGATGTGGTTTTTCTGGCAGGAGAAATTATTTGCATTCCTGGTCAGGAATTATTCTACCAACCTGAACATAGAATTTTACCAGTTGCCATATAACCGAACGATGGCGATTGGGACTTATTATATGATTTAGGTGTTGACTTGAGGGTTGTATTTTATCAGCGTAATTTTTGTGTGGTTGTTTTTTCGGTGCAATTACATCCATAACCGGCTATAATTACCCCTAATTATTGCCAAAACTGGTTTATTATATGAATATTGTCCGAAATCTTGAGCAAAACTTACTACACTGGCATTCATCAAAAACAAGAAAGCCGTTGTTGGTTCGAGGCGCCAGACAAGTAGGTAAATCATTTTTGATTGAAACGTTTGGACGCCGGCATTTTGAACATTGTATTGTCATTAACTTTGAAATCGAACCCGAGTATAAAAAGTGTTTTCAAACACTGGATCCAAAACATATTTGTGATGCAATCAAGGTCTTGACACAGCAACCCATTATTCCTGGCAAAACGTTGTTGTTTTTTGATGAAATCCAGGATTGTCCTGAAGCCATTCAGTCTTTGCGCTATTTTAAAGAAAAAATGCCGGAATTACATGTCATTGGGGCTGGTTCGTTGCTCGAACCGGTGCTTTCGTTCAAGGAGTTTATCGGGGCAGTAAATCCTGCGGCAAAAGCATATATTGAGAACTGCACTCTGGATAATCCGGTGCCGGATGCGATACATGCATATTTACTGGAACAAGTACGAAAATATTTTTTTATCGGAGGGATGCCGGAAGTCCTGGCAAGTTATATTCAATCGCAAGACCTTCAGGAGGTACAGGCCATTCAGGCAAGCATTATTGCCACGTACCGTAATGACTTTGGACATTACGTTGACTGGGCAAACCCAAAACTTCTGCAGCAGTGTTTTGATCAAATACCCCGTTTATCAGGGCAACTGGTCAAGTACAATCGAATCGATCCGGATATTCGTTCACGTGATTTGAAAGAGGTGTTGCATGTGTTGGAAGATGCGGGGATTGCGCACCGGGTTCAAGCGACTGCAGCATCCGGGTTGCCACTGGATGCAGTGATCAATGAAAGAAAATTTAAAATGATTTTCATTGATATTGGCCTCGTTAAACGTGTTTTAAAACTGGATGCGGCTGTTTTGTTGAATGATCCACTGGTACTGTTAAATCGAGGCAGCCTTGCTGAACAATTCGTGGGGCAGGAGTTGCTGGCATCAAGCAAGGCTTTTGAAAAGGAAAAACTTTATTTCTGGACACGTGATGGTGCAGGGCAAGCCGAGGTAGATTATATCGTCAATATTGGAACCAGGATCTTGCCGATTGAAGTAAAAGCGGGTAAAACAGGGACGTTACGTTCTTTAAAGCAGTACATCCTGGAGCGAACCCCGGAGATTAGTATCAGGGTTTCAGAACAGCCTTTGATGCATAACGATGGCCTTTTGTCGGTGCCATTGTATTTGATCAGTGAGCTGCCAAGATTAATCCTGTAACGACGTGGTCTAGCCACTCAAATACGTCATCAATAACGCAGCGGCCAGTTTTGCAGTATGTCCGTTGATATCATGATTCGGGGCCAGTTCGGCAATTTCCAGACTGATGACCTTTCCGCTTTTCTTTAATAGCTTGAGTGCCTCAATGACCCAGGTTGCCTGAATACCCAGTACTTGCGGCGCGCTGACGCCAGGGGCGATGGCGGCATTGAAAACATCAAGACAAATGGAGACATAAATGTGTGAATGGGAATGGATGATGTTGGAAATGAAACTCAAATCATACGGATTGGCGGTAATCTGGTCTGCCATCAGATAATGGACATGATTCACCCGTGCATAATCAAACAGGCTGTCCGCATTGGCAAAGGGTTGAATTCCGGCGCAATGAAATGCCCGGTTTTCAGTCGTCATCAGGTCGTGAATTTGCCGGAAAGATGTGCCTGAAGTACCGTATTGGCCATCGACCAGGGGACGCAAGTCAAAATGTGCGTCAAAATTAAGGATGCCGATATTGGCCTTGCGATAGTGTTTGGCAATACCCTGAAAAGTCCCCCAGGCCGTTTCATGGCCGCCACCGATCACGATGGGGGTTAAGTGGCAGGATAAAATTTTTCCAATTTGCCGGCTGAGTTCGGTTTGTGCTGCTTCCAGATCGTCATTCAGGCATTTAACGTTGCCTGCATCATACAAGGTAAACAGTGCATGCAGCGGGCATGCGGCCAGCGCACGTCTTAATGCCATGGGGCCTTCTGCCGCTCCTGGATTACCCTGGTTCCGGCTGACACCGGTGTCAGATTCAAATCCCAGCAGGGCATAGCTGGCCAGTGTTTCCAGCGAGGCCGGCAGGTTATTCAAATCAAGATATTGTATGATTTGATAGACATATTCGAAGCGTTTGGCATCGGTTCTGCCTGACCAGATGGATGGATCAATGATGGGTGAATATAATGTTTTCATTGAATTATATTATCAATAGCTGCTTGCTATTACCACCAACCTGGTCGAATAATTAATGTTATCCGGTTATCTCAGGGACGATGCAGGGGGAACGATGCATAAAACAATAACTGCACCAACAGGCTCAACATTGCACGCCAAATCATGGCTCACCGAGGCACCCTTGCGGATGTTGATGAATAATCTTGACCACGCAGTAGCCGAGCATCCGGATAATCTGGTGGTGTATGGCGGAATTGGGAAGGCCGCGCGAAGTTGGGATTGTTATGAGCATATTATCTCGGCATTAAAGACCCTCGATGATGATGAAACCCTGTTGATTCAGTCCGGAAAACCGGTCGGGATTTTTAAAACGCACAAGGATGCGCCACGGGTATTGCTGGCCAATTCCAATCTTGTACCTCACTGGGCGACCTGGGAGCATTTTCATCAACTCGATAAAGCCGGGTTAATGATGTATGGACAAATGACCGCCGGGTCCTGGATTTATATTGGTACGCAAGGCATAGTGCAGGGTACGTTTGAAACGTTCATGCAGATGGGGCGCAAGCACTATCAGGGTAATCTGAATGGCAAATGGATCTTGACTGCAGGTCTTGGTGGTATGGGCGGTGCACAGCCTCTGGCTGCCGTGATGGCAGGAGCATGTTTGCTGGCTGTAGAATGCGATGAAAGCCGGATTGATTTGCGTCTGAAGACAGGTTATCTGGATTACAAGGTGACACGGCTTGAAGAAGCCCTGGCCCTGGTTACAGAGGCGTGTCGGGAGAGGCGGGCGATATCCGTCGGATTATTGGGGAATGCAGCAGAAGTTTTGCCGGAACTGGTGTCTCGCGGAGTGAAACCGGATGCAGTGACGGATCAAACCAGTGCCCATGATCCATTAAATGGTTATGTGCCAGCAGGCTGGTCAATGGATGAGGTTCGCAAACAGCGTCTTGCACATCCTGAGCTGGTGATTAAAAAGGCCAAAGCCTCGATGGCGGTGCATGTAAAGGCTATGCTGGATTTTTTCAGACAAGGGATACCGGTATTTGATTATGGCAATAATATCCGTCAAATGGCACTGGATGAAGGTGTGAGCAATGCCTTTGATTTTCCGGGTTTTGTGCCTGCCTATATCCGCCCCTTGTTTTGTCAGGGAATTGGCCCGTTTCGATGGGTTGCCCTGTCGGGTGACCCGGAAGATATTTATAAAACTGATCAGAAAGTGAAAGAATTATTGCCAGAGAATCAATCTGTGCACCGCTGGCTTGATGAGGCAGGAGCCAGAATCAAATTTCAGGGCTTGCCTGCCAGGATTTGCTGGGTTGGTCTGGGAGACAGGGCAAAACTGGGGCTTGCGTTTAATGAGATGGTGCGTTCAGGTGAATTGAAGGCGCCGGTTGTGATTGGGCGAGATCATCTGGATTCAGGATCTGTTGCCAGTCCGAACCGGGAAACCGAGGCCATGCTGGATGGCTCGGATGCCGTATCTGACTGGCCGTTGCTGAATGCCTTGTTAAATACTGCCAGTGGTGCAACGTGGGTGAGCCTGCATCACGGAGGTGGTGTGGGCATGGGGTTTTCACAACACGCAGGCATGGTGATTGTGGCCGACGGGAGCATGGATGCAGCAGCGCGATTGCAA
>CAZDYY010000052.1:6548-8687 GCA_964509745.1 uncultured Legionella sp.
AACCAATGATCCGGCTACAGGGGTCATGCGGCATGCGGATGCTGGCTACCAGCTGGCGATTGAGTGCGCGAAAGAAAAGCACCTGAATCTACCGATGCTGGGAGAATAGCCATGTTTGAATTGATTCCCGGCAAGCTGACGCTGGAAAATATCGACATGCTGTTGAGCACCGGCACCAGAATAAAACTGGTCTCATCCGCATATGATTTGATCGAGAAATCATATCGTATCGTGCAACAGGTGGCAGAGCAGGATAACCCCGTTTATGGCATCAACACAGGCTTTGGCGCGTTGGCGAGGACAAAAATAGCCAGGAAAGATCGTTGTGATTTGCAACGTCGTCTGGTGTTGTCCAATGCGACAGGTGTTGGCAAACCGCTGGATGATGAGACAGTCAAACTGGTATTGTTACTTAAAATCAACAGCCTTGCCCGCGGGTATTCCGGTGTGTCAAGACGGTTAATTGAGCATTTGATTGCGGTGTACAACGCGGGGATTTATCCCGTTATTCCGGAACAAGGTTCTGTCGGGGCATCCGGTGATCTGGCGCCATTGGCTCACATGGCCATGGTGTTGACGGGAGAGGGGACTGCGCGTTGCAAGTGCAGGCAAACCAGTGCTATGGATGCATTAAAAAAAGCCCATCTTGCTCCCATTACCCTGGGTGAAAAGGAAGGCTTGTCATTAATCAATGGCACACAGGTTTCCACGGCGATTGCGATGATTGGTCTGTTGAAAACCCGGCGTAATTTTGCCATTGCCAGTATTGCAGGAGCACTGAGTGTTGAGGCAGCCTCAGCCAGTCTGAAGCCATTTAGCCCGTTTATTGCAGAAGCTAAAAATAATCGTGGTCAAATTCTGTTTTCCGCTGTGATGAGGGATTTGCTCAAAGGCAGTGAAATTCAGCATGCGCATGAACATTGTACACATGTGCAGGATCCCTATTCATTGCGTTGTCAACCGCAAGTAATGGGTGCTGTCTTGACTTGTTTGCATGACAGCCAGACGCATTTAATCCATGAAGCCAATGCGGTATCGGATAATCCGTTGATCTGCCCGGACACCGGCGAGATAATTTCCGGGGGAAATTTTCATGCCGAGATGACGGCATTTTGTGCGGATTTTCTGGCGATTGCTGGTGCTGAAATTGGTGCCATATCCGAGCGCAGGATATCATTGCTGATTGATACAAACCTCAGCGGTTTGCCGCCTTTTCTGGTGGAAAATGCCGGGTTAAATTCGGGCTTTATGCTGGCACAGGTGACGGCATCTGCACTGGCGAGTGAAAACAAGACCTATGCTCATCCTGCCTCTGTTGACAGCCTGCCCACATCGGCAAATCAGGAAGACCATGTTAGCATGGCTACTTTTGCTGCAGTGAAACTGAATAAAGTTGCTGATAATGTCCTGCATATATTAGCAATCGAAACGCTTGCCGCCTGTCAGGGGATTGATTTCAGGGCTCCGCTGAAAACTTCAGGCTCCCTGCAGCCATATGTCAATGCTGTGCGTGCCGTCGTGCCGTTTTATGACGAAGATCGTTATTTTGCGCAAGACATCAACAGTGCGTATAATGTGGTCAGTCAGTCCGAATATTATGACACCTTATCCAGGAAACTATTCAATGCATTATGAAAATCTCATCTCCAGACTGAAAAAATCAGGCATGGCATCCGATAGCGATACGGGTGAACTGGCTATACTGGAGCATAAGGATTCAGTGTGGGACGAAGAGAGCCTGCCCCCGGTAAGAAACGCGTGTGAGCTGTTGATCAAAAATGCCTGTGTGGTCACGATGGATGCCGATCACCGCATTCTTGAACGTGCCAGTGTGGGGATTAGCAAGGGTATCATCACGTTTATTACCACTGATCATTCGCCGGTAACTGCTGATCAGGTGATTGATGCAGATGAGCACTTGCTAACACCAGGGCTGATTGATTGTCATACCCATGTGATCTATGCCGGAAACAGGGCGTCGGAGTTCTCCCGGAAAATAAAAGGTGAATCATATGCCGATATTGCCAGACAGGGTGGAGGGATTCTATCCACGGTGAGAGAAACCCGGCGCGCCAGTCTGGAGGAATTAATCCATCAGGCCACCCGGCGTGTCAACGTCATGCTGGCACATGGCACAAC
>CAZDYY010000053.1:0-8547 GCA_964509745.1 uncultured Legionella sp.
AATAAAAGCCAGCCAGGCGAAACATCCAGTTTCGCTGCCAGTTCAGCCAGTTTCGCAGGCTCCGGAATCACTTGCCCGCTCAGGTATTTGCGGCAAATTTGCGGGGAGTTGCCGGTTAATTCGACCAGTTTGTGAATATCAACACCGGATGTTGAACGGCTGGAGTGATAGCCTTTGGCAACCATGGCATCCCGTAACCGGGCGGCGAACTGTTTGATTAAATCAAGTTTTTCCATATTACATACCAGATTTTTTACTTAAAATAAATCTATTGTATCAATTTGAACAAAAACAAACAACAAAACCCTTGTATTGAAATGATTTGTTTCTAAACGAAATTAATTGTTGACATAAGAATGAAATTTGCTAGAATGACAACATGAAACGCAAGGAAATCGTTTCATACAAGTCCAAATAACGGATATCCCCGGGGTATAATGGAAAATATGCCGGGTTGAAGTTTCCGGTTGCAGATAAAGTGGTATCACCATAGCTGCCAACCTCGTACAGCCCTCTGGCCGGAATTGCCTCACTCCAGTTCCGGCCTTTCTTTGCATATCCGTTGTCAAATCAGGACTCGTGCCGGAATGCCTGTGCCAGTTTCGCATGACTTGATGATCCAGATCATGTTTTTTCATACCAATATAAGGAATCATAAAAAAATAATGGCTTGATTTATCCAGGCGCGATATGAAACATCCCACTCTGACATGCATGCAAAAGGCCCGGCTGTGTCTGGGTTATTTGTTTTGTTGTAGCAGTGCGTCAAGCGTTGCAATAGAGTCTCCTGATGCCTTTACCAGAAAGTATAACGAATGGGAAAAGCAGGAAACACATCGCCAGCAAGCCGAGAACCGCAAACATAATCACAACTGGAAAATGTTTTTTGAGGCATATTCACAACTGAATATCCCGATTATTGTCGGTGAAATAGCAATAGGTGACGAGATAGTACAACAACATCAAGTCGAAATAATCTATGCGAATGATTCCGCCTCGGAACTGCTTGGTTATGAAACCGGTTTATGCAGGGAACAGGCTGGAGAGAGTAGCACAACAGGCCGCGCGACACTGAAAGGCAGAAGCATTACTGACCTGATGTTGCCTGAGGATGCAATGAAGCATGGTGAACATGTCAAACAGTGGATTGAGAAAAGGCATATTTCAGCAACCCGGCTTGAAGTTTATGGCCGTTTTTTCGCAAGCGATTCAGAGTCGGGAACTGCAAGCCCGTGCGAGCCGAATCTGATTGGTTTTATGTCCGGAGGAGCAGGATCTGTTGCCGGAAAGGCGCGAATGCTTACTCTGATGACAGCGGATGGTGCAAAAAAACAGGTGCACGCAGTCGTCTCTTTTTTTGGATGCAAATCGGGTCGTGTGAAAGGGATTTTCCAGTTTGTTGATCCACAACAACCTTTTGTATTCTGCAAACCTGCAGTATATTGCCCTGATTAAATGACAATCGGTAAAATTTCTAAAGTCGAGTAAAAGGAAACCGGTTAAATAATGAATCCCTCAAGCTGTATTACATGTTCGCTGGCGATGTTCTGTTCAGTGCAGAAATCAGGTGGATTCAAACCCAGACAGCGCTATTTGAAACGCAATGACATTTTGCATCATGCACAGGATTCTTTTACCGGCATTTATGCCATACATCGCGGTGTTGTCAAGGCACATGAAGCAGATCATGCCGGGAATGAACTGATACGGCATTTATATTTCAGGCATGAAGTGTATGGGTATGATGCCCTTTGCAAAGGCCGCTATATTTCTTCTGCCACGGCATTGACTCAATCAGTTGTTTGCGAGGTTGCATGGCCTGATCTGCTGGGAATCATTCATTCGGATTCACATTTGCTATCCTGTTTTTTGTTATTACTGAGTCAGCAATTAACCTGTGGAATGTACCTGAAATACATCTCTGCCCAGCAAAGGTTGTCTGCATTTATTCTGGATTTATCGTTCAGATTATCCGGGAATAGCGCAAATGCTGGATTTGAATTGCCCGTAAAACACGAGGATATTGGAAGTTATCTTGGTCTTGCTGCAGAAACCGTCAGCAGAATTTTTTCCCGATTTAAAGCCTGTAATATCATTACTATCGAGAAAAAAATCATTTCCATTCTTGAGCCTGAAAAATTAAAGCAAATTGCCAAAGGCGTTCTCCAGGTGTAATTTTCCGGAATAAGATCATCAATACTTCAGGCGTTTTATTTTTACCATGCTGCAGACAGTACGTTTTTAGATATTGTTATCCCGTGCGTACTGTTATATACTACCCACCATTATTGGTACAGAACGAATTTCAGGCACGTAGCTCAGTGGTAGAGCACCACCTTGACATGGTGGTGGTCGGTGGTTCGATCCCACTCGTGCCTACCATATTCAAATCAACCCTGCAGTGCAGGGTTTTTTTTTCGCCCGACGGACGGAAGGAACATGACATGCCAAATATCAAATTGCCTGATGGATCAGTGAGACATTTTGAACAGTCTCCGACGATCTATGATGTTGCGCACAGTATTAGTCCCGGGCTGGCCAAAGCAGCAATGGCTGGTCGTGTTGATGGACAATTGCGGGATCTGGGTTGTCTGTTGACGGACGATTGTTCGGTGGTAATCATTACTGAAAAAGATCCTGAAAGCCTTGAGATCGTTCGTCACTCTACCGCGCATTTGCTGGCCCAGGCGGTGAAAATATTGTTTCCAACTGCTCAGGTTACCATTGGCCCGGTGATTGAAGACGGGTTTTATTATGATTTTGCTTTCGGGCGTCCGTTTACCCCGGATGATCTGCAGCAAATCGAGGAAAAAATGTATGAGCTGGCGAAAGCCGATTACAAGGTGACTCGTCGTGAAATGCCTCGTGATGAAGCGATTGCATACTTTAGCAGCCTTGGTGAAACATACAAGGCAAAAATTATCGCTGATATACCGGCAGATCAAACGCTTTCCCTGTATCGCCAGGGTGATTTTGAAGATTTGTGCCGTGGTCCACATGTTCCGTCAACCGGTCGTTTGAAAGCATTTAAACTGACCAGGCTGGCTGGCGCCTACTGGCGTGGCGATGCGAATAATGAAATGCTGCAACGTGTTTATGGTACGGCCTGGCTGGATAAAAAAGCACTGGCTGATTATTTGCACCGGATCGAGGAAGCTGAAAAGCGTGATCATCGAAAACTGGGCAAGGCTCTGGATTTGTTTCATTTTCAGGAAGTTGCACCCGGTATGGTGTTCTGGCATGCAAAGGGCTGGATAATTTATCAGGCGCTGGAGCAATACATGCGGGCTCGCCTGATTTCATCCGGGTATCAGGAAGTTAAAACGCCGCAACTGGTTGACAAGGTATTGTGGGAAAAATCAGGGCACTGGGATAACTTTCGTGATGGCATGTTTTTTACTGAAACAGAAAATCGCCATTACGCTGTCAAACCGATGAATTGCCCTTGTCACATACAAATCTACAATCAGGGTATCAAAAGCTATCGTGATTTGCCCTTGCGGTTATCCGAGTTTGGCAATTGTCACCGTTGTGAGCCGTCCGGTTCATTGCATGGCCTGATGCGCGTGCGTAATTTTGTCCAGGACGATGCGCATATTTTCTGTACTGAAGACCAGATTTTGCCAGAAGTTTCGATGCTGCTTGAAATGGTTCAGTCTGTGTATGCAGATTTTGGTTTTGATGCCATTACATATCGTCTTGCCAGACGTCCTGAAAAACGAGTAGGCAGCGATGCGGTATGGGACAAGGCAGAATCAGCATTGCAACAGGCCATGCAGGATCGTGGCATTGAATGGATTGATGCCCCCGGGGAAGGTGCTTTTTACGGGCCGAAGATTGAATGTTCACTGTCTGATTGCCTTGGACGTATCTGGCAATGCGGTACGATCCAGGTGGATTTCTCCATGCCGGATCGACTGGATGCACAATATGTTGCTGAAGATGGCAGCAAACAAACGCCAGTGATGATACATCGGGCGATACTGGGTTCACTGGAACGTTTTATTGGTATTTTGATAGAACATTATGCCGGATTGTTTCCGCTCTGGGTGGCGCCGATGCAAGTATCCATTCTGACCATTAGTGAAAAACAGAATGAATATGCAGAAAAAGTTTGTCAAATTTTACGAAATAAGGGCATTCGCGCCAGTTTTGACTTGAGAAATGAGAAAATAGGCTTTAAAATTCGGGAGCACACGCTGCAAAAGGTGCCCTATTTGCTAATTATTGGTGACAAAGAGGTTGAAAATAATCTTGTTGCCGTGCGTACCCGTGATGGTACGGACCTTGGCGTGATGACAATTGATACAGTTTGCGATACACTGTTGCATGAAATTGCGGCAAAAACGCAACGTGTCGTACCTAATACTTGACTGGAGGATTAACCATTAGTGCATCAACCAAGCGTGAGAATGATCGCGCGCGAATCAATGAACAAATCAATGTACCAGAGGTACGCTTAATTGATGTAGATGGTAATCAGGCAGGAATAGTATCGACGCGTGAAGCGCTGCGAGCAGCTGAAGAAGGTGGTTATGATTTGGTTGAGATTTCACCTACCGCCAAACCACCGGTCTGCCGTATTATGGATTATGGCAAGTTTCTCTTTGAAGTGAGCAAAAAACAGGCTGAAGCAAAGAAAAAGCAGAAGCAGGTTCAGGTCAAAGAGCTGAAATTCCGTCCCACGACGGAAGATGGGGATTATCAGGTCAAGCTACGCAACCTGATACGTTTCCTGGAGCATGGTGACAAGGTCAAAATTACGCTGCGTTTTCGCGGACGTGAAGTTGCACATCAAGACCTTGGCATGAAAATTTTGGAACGAGTGCAGAGCGACACGGCAGAATTTGCTGTGGTTGAACAGCATCCAAAACGTGAAGGCCGCCAGTTGTTGATGGTGTTGTCACCGAAGAAGAAGTAACTTTTAGATTAGGGTGAAGAGAGCCCTTAATGCGGAGTATATTGTTATGCCGAAGTTAAAGACACATCGCGGAGCAGCCAAGCGCTTCCGTAAAACTGCAAGCGGGGCGATTAAACGTCGTGGCGCTTACAGAAATCATATCCTCACCAAAAAATCGACCAAGCAAAAACGCAGATTACGCGTTGAGTGCGGTACATTGAAAGCATGTGATGCGCGTTTGGCGTCTCGTATGTTGCATGGTAGTTAAGGGGAGGAATGAAGAATGCCAAGAGTTAAACGTGGTGTGACAGCAAAAGCCCGTCACAAAAAAATTATGGACCAGGCCAAAGGTTATTATGGTGCCCGCAGCCGGACCTACCGTGTAGCCAAACAGGCAGTGATTAAAGCTGGTCAATATGCCTACCGTGATCGTCGTCAAAAGAAACGCCAGTTTCGTGCATTGTGGATTGTGCGTATTAATGCACAGGCACGTGAGTGCGGTTTGTCTTACAGCCGTCTGATTGATGGTTTGAAAAAGGCGGAAATCGAGCTGGATCGAAAAGTGCTGGCTGACATGGCGGTGCATGATAAACAAGCGTTTGCAGCAGTTGCAGAACTGGCAAAAGCAGCATTGGCTTGATGATATACCATGTTACCCCGGGCGCAGCCCTGGGTGACAAGATTACAATAAAAGGAGGCTTAGGCCTCCTTTTTACAAAGAAACGCATGCATTACCTCCGAGGCTTAATTTATGCAAGATCTCATTTCATTACAACAGGCAGCCTTTTTGGCTATCGATCAAGCCCGGGATATCGCTGCGCTTGAAACCATTCGTGTCGATTATCTTGGAAAAAAAGGGCGTCTGACGGACATTCTCAAAAATCTGGTTAATTTGTCTGCGCAGGAAAAACCGATGGTTGGTCAGCTGGTGAATCAGGCTAAACGCGATATTTCCGGGAAAATTGAACAGAAAATGCTGCAGCTGAAAGAGCAGCAATTACAAATGAAACTTGCATCGGAACACCTGGATGTCAGCTTGCCGGGGCGTAATAATAAATCCGGCTCAATCCATCCGGTAACCCGGGTGAAGCAGCGTGTTAACAGTTATTTCAGTTGTCTGGGGTTTGATATCCTCGAAGGTCCTGAAATTGAAACAGAATTTTATAATTTTGAAGCATTGAATATTCCTGGCCACCATCCTGCCCGTGCCATGCACGATACGTTTTATTTTGGTGATGGTCACCTGTTGCGCACACATACCTCTCCGGTGCAAATTCGCAGCATGGAAAAGCGCACACCTCCCTTGCGTCTGATTGCTCCGGGGCGAGTCTATCGTTGCGACTCGGATTTAACCCATACACCGATGTTTCATCAGGTCGAGGGTTTGATGCTGGACAAGCAGGTCACACTGGCCGGGTTAAAAGGTTTGCTGCAGGATTTTTTTGCGCATTTTTTTTGTCGGGAACTGGCGTTTCGTTTCAGACCATCCTATTTCCCATTTACCGAGCCTTCAGCAGAAATGGATATAGAGTGCACTCAATGCTCCGGCAAGGGGTGTCGAACCTGTAAATTTACCGGCTGGCTTGAAGTCGGCGGTTGCGGGATGGTGCACCCCAATGTATTGCAAGCGGTCAATATCTCTCCGGCGGAATATCAGGGATGGGCGTTTGGCATGGGGCTGGACAGGCTGGCCATGTTATATTACGGCATCGAAGATCTGCGTATGATGTTTGAGAACGATGTGACATTTTTAAGACAATTTTGAAAACCGTGCATAATAATTCAGGATGGTTCGATGAAAGTAAGTGAAGTGTGGTTGCGGGAGTGGGTCAATCCCTCGTTATCAGGCCAGGCGCTGGCTGCTCAATTAACAATGGCAGGTCTTGAGGTCGATGTGATAACACCTGTGGCCGGTGAGTTCAGCCGGGTGGTTGTGGCGCATGTATTGCAAACCAGTCCTCATCCACAAGCAGATAAACTTACACTGTGTCAGGTGGATGCTGGTTCAGGTTCTCCCTTGCAAATCGTTTGTGGTGCGGCCAATGTGCGCCCGGGATTGAAAGTCGCCCTGGCTTTGCCAGGTGCCAGTTTGCCCGGTGGAATAACAATAAAGGAATCCATGCTGCGCGGTCAGTTATCGCAGGGGATGTTGTGCTCAGTAACCGAACTTGCCATGGATGAACGCTCCGACGGGATTATGGAGCTTCCTGATGATGCGCCTGTTGGTACAGACTTGCGTGAATATCTGGTGCTTGATGATCAGGTGCTGGATATAGATTTGACGCCAAATCGAGCTGATTGTTTCAGCATTTTGGGTGTTGCGCGGGAAGTTGCTGCCCTGAATAAATTACCCCTGCACGCAGTGCCGGATAAAATTATCCAGCCTGCCAGTGATGAGCGACTGACGGTCCACGTGCAGGCTCCGGAAGCCTGTCCACAATATTGCGGGCGCGTTATTCGCGGCATTAACAAGGATGCTGTTACCCCGTTGTGGATGAAAGAACGTTTGCGTCGTGCAGGTATTCGTGTGCTACATCCAGTAGTAGATGTGACCAATTACGTCATGCTTGAGCTAGGTCAGCCCATGCACGCTTTTGATCTGCAATCCATTCAGGGCGATATCCACGTTCGTTATGCACATGCTGACGAGAAACTGGTACTGCTGGATGGTCAGGAGATCACTTTGCACGAGCAGGTGCTGGTGATAGCTGATGCTGAAAAACCACTGGCACTGGCCGGTGTGATGGGTGGAGAGGGCAGTGCTGTACAGGCTCATACCACAGATATATTTCTTGAGAGCGCTTTTTTTAATCCCCGGATGATTGCTGGCGTTGCACGCCGCTATGGCTTGAGCAGTGATTCGTCCCAGCGTTATGAACGAGGCGTTGATCCTTCCTTGCAGGCGCTGGCGCTGGAGCGCGTAACAGATTTGCTGCAATCGATTACCGGGGGCTGCGTTGGGCCTGTTACTACACTAGCCCACTCAAAAAACATGCCAGAGAAAATCAGTGTCATGTTTAATCCTGCCAGGGTTAAACAAATCACAGGACTTGATATACCTGAAGAGGATATGGTGGTTATGCTGCAGGGTCTCGGCATGTCTGTCATGCAAAAACCTGCTGGCTGGACCGTGGGTGTGCCATCACACCGGTTTGATATCAGTATGGATATTGATTTGGTGGAAGAAATTGTTCGCTTGTACGGGTATAACAACATTGAGGCTTCTCCTGTTGAAGCATGTATGCAGTCGGGTGAAATCAATCCGGTTGAGCGCCTGTCAGTGCAATTGTCGGCATTTTTGAGTGATCGTGGTTACAATGAAACCATTAGTTACAGTTTTGTTGATCCTGATTTTCAAGGGGCCATTTACCCTGAAGCACAAACCATGCAGCTCCTGAATCCCATTTCATCCGAGCTGTCACAAATGCGGGCAGGCATGTGGCCTGGCTTGCTGGCGTCAATGATTCATAATCTGCATAGACAACAAACGACAGTCCGGTTTTTTGAAGCGGGCGTAGCGTTTGATGTGCAGGGCAAGGCATTGCACGAACGGGCATGCATTGCCGGTTTGATAACCGGTGAAGCGGGCGGGCTGAACTGGAGTGAATCAACGCGTAAATTTGATTTTTATGATATCAAGGGCGATT
>CAZDYY010000054.1:0-8426 GCA_964509745.1 uncultured Legionella sp.
GTCCCACTCACCTCTCCGCACCCGCCACATATACGATGACATCAGCGCGCGTGCTATATTACGTCCCTTATCATATATGTATGCATACGGCAACCCGCTATATTACCATCCCCAATTTTACTACGTACCATACGGAACTCATTGTAATACTATAGTCCCAAAATCACGGTTAAATAATTATAGTAAAACATAGTCCATACGAATACGAACATCCCAATTTGCGTTCCCAATCTCATTCTATTTATACTACGATAAACGAATATTTCAAGTACAACATTAAGCAATGAAGTTGAATATAACAACCCAAATGCAAACCATATAATTAACCACGTCATAATTTATTAGCGAGTTTATTTAAGAATTGGTAACATATGTCTTGTTTATCAGTACCTGATATTAATTCAGGAATTGTAATATTGTAACTACACATATCCATTAATGTATCTACTTCATTCTGGGACTCAAGTGTAATAGTAATTACTACTGGTTTGAACCCATCATCACTCGTTTTGCTTTCTATTTTCATAACATTTATTTTATTATTTGTTCCCAATCTAGGATTCGAACCATAGATCTTGATGTCCAAAACATCACGTCCTGCCCTTAGACGAATCGGGAATATATTATTGTGGGCCAGTCCGGGATCGAACCGGAAACCTTCTCGTTATGAGCGAGCTGCTCCAACCAGTTGAGCTACAGGCCCTTAATGTAAAAATTAACTAGCTACCTAACATAATTGACCTGTGGGATTATGTTATCCATCCACTTCTTTCAGCTGCCGTTCCACAGAGGAAAGCTTCATTACCTCACTAATTAATATTTAAGAGCAAATACTCTTATTGAGCGTCTTTAATTATTTAAAATTCAAATTCTATATCAAATCCTGGCTTGGCCTTACTATTCCTACCCGCGTGTGCACTTGGTTTCTGGGACCAGCCTAATTCAGGTGTATAAACACATACAGGACCATGATCGCTTTTAAACCATACATTGAGATGATTATCAATCTCATCCAAATTACCTATAGTATAAACATATTCACCAATTTCATATACACAAGTTGTTTTAGTACCAATTGGGTAACGTTTAAGTGCCTCAGTATGTAGTTCTGGTTTGGTCATATTATTTAGATAATAATTTATTTAAACGTGCTGTATCTGCTTTAATTTTGGCTTTTAATTCTGCTATTTCTGGATTAATAACAATATCTTCTGCATTCTGAAATGTGACTAGAATTGAACCTTCCTGCCCCTCTCTGCAATATAATTCATTTAATAGTTCTTTATCCTCAATATACACACCATGGAATTTACCATACGCTTTATTTAATACAAATACTTCTGCTTTATCACTCTCAGCTCCATTATCCCAACACAACATTCGTTTTGGAAATGGCTTAACTGGTGGTTGACACTCATCCAAATGTTCACTTATAGATAATTCTGGTCTGAATAAAATTTCAGCCCACTCACCATGATAATAAACATACCAACCACGATCTACATCAATAGACTCAACCTCAATACCATATATAAAATTATTCCCTATTATCTTTCTTTTCTTACCCGTTAGTGGTGAAATGTATATAGTACCAATTGGATAATCTCGTTTTGCTTTAGCTAATAATTGTGATTTAGTCATATTTTTATTTTTAATTTAAATTTAATTATTTGTAATCGATACAGGACTCGAACCTGTGACCTGCCTGATCGAGGCTGCTCTGGCCAACTGAGCTAATCGACTCCTATCCGAATGGATACTTTTATACTCACTAATATTAATTATGCTTCTGTAGTTGCTTCTGTAGTTGCTTCTACAACAGGTGCTTTAACAGCTTTTGTTTTAACAGCTTTTGTTTTAACAACCAATGCTGGCAAACGCTCCATTTTAAATAGATTAGCCGGTTTCACTTTATATGTTTTACCTTTCTCGGAAACAACACTATATGTAAACATCCCTTTGTTATCAGTTGCTGTTACAGTATATGTTGAACGATTTTGTTTGAAACGATCTCCTAGGGTAACTGGCCCATCATGAATTACTTTTTTAGATGCCACAGCCAATGTTTCCGAAGCGATTCGTACTCCAAATGTGTTATCATCATAACGAATATTTTTCATATTCAAAGTAATACCATATTTGGAAGCCACTTCGGCCAATGCTTTATTCATAGCATATCTCACTTTACTTACATTTCCTTTGTCAAATTTTACAATTGCACTCATAACCTATTTTTATTTATTTGTTTTATGTCCATTATTGGACGTTTGTTACTTAATTAAAAATGAGAGGCATGCTATCTTTAATTATACACCATTCCTCCTCCCATCAACACCTCAATCTAGGTGTTCCGGATTTTAATACTATACTACTCTAACTAATTTCCCTAATTTAGGATGTTGTATTGTCTGATTATAATCTAAATGATCGCTTGGTGTTTTACCTGCTTTAAGCATAGTAATGTAAACAGCTCCATTTACAACAATCGAATTTGATTTATCTGTTTTAACAGAAACTGTAGTTGGGACTTTAACAACCATTGGTTTACGACCTCGTTTCAAAACAATTCCTGATGCAACACGAGCTAAATATTCTGCTTTTTTAATTGCACTTACTGAATCCGGGTTAGCAGGGCGACCTCGTTTACCTGTTGTAACTTTTACAATCGCTTTACTCGTTTTTTTCACTTTTGGAGCTTTAACAGCCGGGATAATTTGTTTCGCATGTACTGTTTCTTCTTGTTGTGGCAACATATCTAAAACATATTCATCATTTTTACCAATTTTAATTACTTGCTTTTTCATAATTTATAGTTTTAGTTGTTATTAATTTTTCTTATACGTAAATATACAATTCAATTGCGCCAAGTCCACACATTGTGTATGACTAAACTATGACGCTATGGGGTCTTTAGAGAAATTATGGAAAAATTGTTACGACGTACCTCTTTTTTCTCTGCGCATTGGGTGTGGATTTTGTATGTTTTCATAAATTTTACTATGGGGCTTTTACCCCGTGATTAAATATACAATTGTGGTGTAGGATCTCCCAGAACCACATATGACGTCACTATGACGTAATCCAACCGGACTCAATACACATAATGAACCCAACAAAATACAGAGCCTGTACCAATGATGGCAACCAGAACTTACGGTTGAATATCATGGTATTTATATCGACCAAATCAACGTGATTAATCATGTGAATTAAGCCATAAACGGGGATATACACTTTCATATGTTTCTTTATTTATGCGTAAATATACGCTACAACCTACGATAATCCACGCTTTGTGTATGACTTTAATGTGACGCCGCATAGGGGAGAACACTGTTGTATGTGAATAATTCAGGGATTTTCACTGTTATTAAAGAATGTTACGTGTAACAATGGGGGAGAACACTGTTGTGGTATTTAGACGTTCGTCTAATCATCTAATCAGGATAGACGGATCAGTCTGGTATATATTTTACGAGTAGGGGAAGATAACTGGGATGGGTGGGAGTGGAAGTGAGATTCCCTGAGACTGATCAGTCTGCCCAACCAAACCCAAACCTACCATACCTAAATCCTACCCATCTTTTTGATTCTAGTCCTTACTTTATCCAATTCTCCCAATCGGTAACACGCAAGATAGCACATAACATAAAGCTATTTTAATTTATTAATGAGTATCCATATTTTGATTGTTAAAAAAACAACCCTATACCTATGAACAGAGCTATTGCCATGGATGTATTCTTTTTACAATGATATAAGTGATTAAACCAAACACAGTTAGCCATATTATTATTGTTCCTAACAAGGCCACACTCGTGATTTTAAATACACTTTAGTAGCGTGTTTCTTTAGTATCAAGCACCCATCATACTTACCTTCAGTTACCATATAATAATGTGATGGATCTATCAGACCAAAAAACACGACAGTATCATCGTCGATTTTATCTGTTATGTGGAACGTTTCGCCTCCCATACTAGCATACCAGTAATCGCCTGGTAAATCGTTGTCTATGTATATTTTATAGTTCATTATCCTTAGTCTATTGGTTCGTCCTCACTTAGGTCCTTTAATTCGTCTGTATGTGTGATACTTTTTAGACTGTAGTCGAATAATTCACACAGTAGATTTCTTCCATTTTTTACTAACTGATAGATATATATTACTGGACGTGAGTGTTCTCGGTTGTATGATTTGTATTCCAGGCCTTTAGTTGTTCGTTCATCATGAATGTATGTTATTTCCAGGCCCGTATAATTTCCTATTACTGTTATTTCTGTTATCATATTATTCTTCGTTTTGTAATCTTTTCATCTTGATATAATTGTGACATATTTTTAGGAAGTCCATGATTTCTGGGATATCGTATTCCTCAAGTTTACTTATTAACTCGTATCCTATTGTTTCTCGGATAATCATATGGTGTTCCAGCATATCAATTGCTTTAGATCCTTTCATATTATTTAAATCCGTTAGCCTTTAATGTATTAAATACTTTTGTTACCGGGTTATTGTTTGCTTCATCAATTAATTCCTCACCCCATTTTATTGCTTCTTTGATTTCAACTTCGATAGTATCATTGTTTTTAAGTTCTCGGGTTGTCTTAGATCCATCATGTTCAGCATATCGTTCTGTTATTGATGTTGTATTACCATTCATTATTGCAACTCTAGCCTTGAGTATAGTATTTTTATCGTTTAATATTTTTGCTTCTAGGATTATTACCCCATTTCTCCAATATACTTCCTTTGTCATATTAGTATTGTCCATATTTATTATTTTTAGGTATATATCTATCTGGGTCTAATTTATCAAAATCCAAATTTAAATAGCTATTTCCTGTTATTACATAATATCCAAGTGGGATTATTATAGTAAATAGTCCTAATATCATTAATACAGGTAATAATGCAAATCCTATTCTTTTTAAGTATATCATACTATTCTATTTTACATTATACTCATCATTTGGGATGCCTTAGTGATAAAATAATGTTTATATATTCCCATTAGTTCTTTTGGGTAAAATGGATTTCCATCTACATCATATACTAACATTCCCTTTTTAGTAACCACCATCCCACTATCCTTATCTACTCTTAGATTGAGTGAATGCAACACAAATAAAATTGTATCCTTATCAAATATTATTCTTGGTTTTCTATTTGTCATATTCATATTTGTCATATTTGTCTGTAAATAAAGCATGTTCTGCTTCCATTCGGGTACCAAAATTTAATTTACTATATCTATCGTATTGAAGCCATCTCCCATTATTTCCTTGAAACAACCAACCAATATACCATGCCATGCTTCCATCTTGTTTCTTATTATTTAATACTTGGAGGTTTTGGATATTAGCTCCTTCATATTCATTTAGTTTATCAACTTCTATTTTATCTATATAATTACCATCATTATATAAATTTACGAAATATACTGTATGTTTTTGTTTTGTTTCAAACAATTCCTTCCCATTAATTTTTAGGCTTTTCATACCAATTTCTCCATCATCACACCATACCGTTTTGTTATTCTCATTTATAACATATTCTCCATCATTTATGTCTTTATAACATTCCCTTAATTCCATTGATACTCTGATCCACTCACAAAAATCTTTGGTGAAATTCTCGTAATTATCTCTTGTAAGCATATTAGCAATATCATCTAATGTACTAATTTCGTATTTTTTATTTGTTATCATATTATTTATTTTTTTTATTCTGGACTTCCGTCCTGTTTCCACTCATCAATTGTTTTAAAGATTTCTTCTGTATGTTTTTGAGCTAACTCACATAATTTTCTTAATATCTCATCTTCTTCAGGTCCCCAACTTTTTTCTTCCCTATAACCTAATTCAGTTAACAATGAAATAAAATCCATTTCACTTAATACTTTAATTCTATTAGCAAGTGATATTCGCTTACATATTTCTCTTATATTTACCATTTATCGTATTCTGTTAAATTTATTTTTTCCCCTGTTAGGCTTGATTTAACTTTAATTACATCTCCAATACCTGTTGGTGTAAATTCATATCTGTAACTTCCCCATTCACCATATTCCTTTCGGATTTTGGCTTTCCATTTGTCTAATTTCTTTTGTTGGGTTGGGCTTAATTTGAATATCATATACTTTTTTTTATAATCTTGGTTTCCAATGTGTTATCTGTGCTGATCCTATTCCCCAACTACCAAACATATCTACTCCTAGTAATGTTTTGAATATCATATCTTGTTTTATTCTGGGTTCTGGGCTATTAAATGTTCTTTTAACATCAACGTGTTGACTTTGGGATGGTGATTGTTTGAGTATGTTAATCCATTCACTCATTTACATATTTGAGTTATTGTCAATGTTACTGTTACTAATTCCCAATCTAATGGAACATGCTGTTCCCAATCAAAAGCATCACCACTACAATAATCGAGATATTCTTTATAATTAAATGTTTCTTGGAGTATTTCTAATGTTATGTTTTTATTAAATAATGTTGGTTGTTGTGTTGTACCAACACTTACATACCCACCATTTACTTCTAGATGACCATATTCCCCTTTGTTGTTTATAAAAACTTTATATTCATCTTCCATTATTCTCCTTTTTTAATATTATCTGCTATAACACTTATTAATAAGAAAACCATTACAATTAATCCAAATCCAATTATTTTTTCAATTTCTACCATAATTAAATTTTATAAATCCATTCTTTAATTTTCAAATTAGGTGTTTTTTCATAGAATGGATCTTTTATAACCCAAGTTCCATTTATTAACATACCACTCATTATATAAATTGTATCACCACCAACACATTTAACCCATACTTCATCTGATTCATTATCAAATGGGAATTGGTCTATAAATTTTATAGTCATCTTAGGTAACTCATAATCAGCATTTTTCCAATCATAAACATAAACTAGTTCATCTTTTTCTTGTTTATTTAAACATACCCAGAATGATATTTCATTATAAGCAGCTATTGTTATAACTAAACCTAAACCCAATACTATTAGTATTGCAATTAATGTTTCTGTCATTATTAATCGTGTTTTATTTTATGGATTGTTCTAATTCCTAAATCTACCATCAAGCAATTCCATGCTTTTACAAATGATATTTTTAAATTGATAAACCATGGTTGGTTTGGATAGTGTTGATTTTCTTTATATTTCATACTATTGTTTTTTAATTATTAAGATATCTCCATTTTCGTAAATATATAATTTAAGTCCTTGATAATCCTCATCAACTTCCTGACCCATTATATTAGTTATTTTGATTAATCTGGGTTCATTAAATGAATTATCAACCGAAATTATACCAAGTTCCTCAGTTTCACCATCATAGTCGATTTGTATTAGTTTATAATAATTTAACGTTGGTAGTACATGATTATCTATATAATTATAATGTGATGTTGTTGATGAATTTCCTTGTCCCAATGTACTATATATTTCAACCCAATCCAATCCATTAATGCTTTTTTCAATAATAAATTGTGCATTATTTGTTTCTGATAATGTTGACCATTTTAATGTATTCTCGGATTCATTTTTGATTACCCTAAATTCTATTAGTTCAACTGGCAGCATTGAGTTATTAAAGTAATAAGGACAAAAATTAGTGAATCCTATACACCCCGGTCCTCCACCCCAAGCATTTCCTGTCATGCACCACGTATAATTAGCACCTATAGTTAAACCAGTAAATGTAAGGCCAGTAGCAATTAAAGTACAAGACCCATCATATAGATTGAAACCTCCAAAAGCTACATTGGCACATCCTGTTTGAGAATAACCTGAATTAATTGTTACTGAAGTTGAGGTGGGTGTAAATGTCCAACATACTGTTTCTGATGTTCCATAAGCTCCTGGATTACAATATCCATTAGTACTTAACCAAGCATAACTTGGTGGTGTTATAATAGTTGAATTCATTGGTCCATTTGGTGAAGCACAACTACCTATCTTAAGCATCATCAAAGATGAATCAGTGTAATTTTTAAGGTAATAACTGGTATCTGTATTTTGTGATATTCCAAACAAAGAAAAATGGAGTAAAATAATAAATAATAATTTTTTCATATTAATAATCATAAGGTAATGGTTTATAACCCATTTCTTTCAATACTTGAAAGTGTGGTTTTGGTTGGACAACTGGATGGGTTTCATTTTTTGTTTTAGCTGATATACCACCATTTCTTAAGCCTTTGAGGAATTTCACTATGTGGTCTCCTCCTAATGATTTTTTACTCATAATTGTGTTAATATAATGATTTTATGTTAGATTTACAACTTATTTTCTGTGTCTGAATGAAATTTTATTATCAAACCCATATGATGTTATTTTTTCTTTATCATTCATTGGTTTTGAGGTAATTTTATTATCTTTTTGTCTTCCTAGCCATTCACA
>CAZDYY010000055.1:0-8420 GCA_964509745.1 uncultured Legionella sp.
GATACCAATGTTTCTGTATTGGTTTAAGTCAGCCATGATTCTCTAATTGGTTGGGTTAAAAAAAATAGTGCCTGATTATACAGTATTTTATCTGGATGTGCAGTAGATTATTGCTCATAACTGTTTATTTTTATAATATTCGCCGGGTTTTTTGATCGCATGTTGGACACAAGTGTCATATTTTGGTAATATGTTTCTTTATTTAACTGGTTTTACCTGAAAATATGATAGAGACACGAAATAAAGGCAAACCGACTCGCAGATGGTCTGTATCGAAACCTGAATCCAGTCAGGTATCCAAAAGAACGGCACAGTCGTTGACCAAATATCCCCTACATCAAGTTATTCTTGCAATCATGGCGAATGTTGATCTGCCTGGTGCTGCAGCTGCCCTGGGATTTTCCCAGGCCAGGTTGAAAAAATATCTGGATCAGCAGTCTGTCAGTTTTGATGACATCAAACTGATCCAGATGGCAGCGCTCAATGGCGTATCCAGGTCGTATGATGGGCTGGTATGGTCGGCCGTCCAGGAGTATTGCACAGCGTCAACCCTTTCTTCTGCATCCATCAGAGAAAAATTTCAAGCGTTTCTGGACGATTTGGATGAATTTCATCCTACATCATTTACGATTGTGGACATGTCGACCGTCATGTCTGCAATTCTGCTGACCAACTCTGAACAGGATTTGTTGAGCATGTTGAACGTATCTGTTTTCTGGCTGGCAGCTTGTCTGGACAAGCTGGGAATCAGTTGTGAGTCCGTCAAATCGACCTTTCAAACCTACAGGCCTGTGAGCAAAGTTCAGCCGGAAGATGTTTCACCAACTACGGTAACCGCTGTGGTGGATGAGGATGAATTGATGGCCGGTCCTTTTCTTGCCAGTGATGATCGCTTTGAATCATTGTGCAGTACATTGGGTTACCCGATGGATCAGGATATGTTTCGAATGTTTTCAAAGCAGACGAGTTTGAATGATTCGGATGCATTTGCCGAGCTGGATTTTGATTTGCAGACCTCGTCGTGCAGTAACCCGGGTTTTTAGCCGTATTATTCACGTGAACGTGCCCGCGTGCGCAGCGTGGGAGAGTGTTAGGGTGAGGGGGGTAAAAACAATCAATCGATAGATTCTTGTTCAGACAATCATCATAATTCACTCCATTCTAAACTTTCGAATCCCCGCGGCTCCGGACCGCGTGGCCCATGTTGAGGCTCGTAAATGGGTCCTGTAGTCAAGCCACGGGAATTCGGAGTTCCTTCATCAGTGCTTACAATAACTTCGTTGTTAGTTGCGTAACCGGTTCAAATCATCCGATATTTTTTTTCTGGTGTTTCTCATCGCATATGCAGAAACTCCCTCGGCATAAATTGCCTCCAGTTTTAAATGAATATATCGTCTGATTGGAATATCAATAATTACAGGAAAACTGTTGATGTTTTCAAACCGAAAGGAATTTATTTCCTTCAATAAATCATGACATGCTTTGAAATCGATTATTTTTTTTAATAATGTGTTATCCTGGCTGTCGGAAAAAAATGCCAAGCGTTGCTCAACAGGCAATAGTCGAACGGCGATTAATACATTTATTGCATTACGCCGGGATGTATTTTGAATCAAAACATCAATTTTAATACAACAGTCTCTGGTGTTATTGTACAGACTGTTCAGTTCGTTATTGATTTCAATCATTCTGGTCACAGATGTTTGCGGTGCATTGATTTCAATTAGTTTTGTATTGATAAATGCTTTCAGGTTTTCATCTGGAATGATATTGCCTGTTTGTTCATATTTCCCATAGATGGCTTTGATGTTTTCCAATAGTTGGAGGTTGTGTTTTTCAAGGTCGTGCTGTTTAGCAAAAGCCGTATTTTTGCATAAGCAATTTTCCATCATGGATTGCAAGGTAATCAAGCACTGTTTTAATCCACTCCGGTTAATCTCGTCCGCCGCCTGGTTCACCTGTAATTCCATGTGCCGGATATGGCAATTGTATGGATCCATGCGTTTGAGTGTGCTTAATTGCTCTCGGCATTGTTGTTCAAGATCATATGGGTAAATCTGGTTTAGTCTTGTCATGGCATCCATACAGGATATACGGTCATCCGGATTATGTTTTATACAATCCATGATCAGTTGTTTTAATTGTTGCCCTTGTTTTGTTTTAAATAACAAAAACTTCGAAAAATTTTGATCTGTTGGCTCTTTTACCTTGTATTTTTTTTTATTGTATTTCAAGCGCTTGCATGTTGAAGCCGTATATAAATTAATTCCCAACATACAAATATTGGCCTTTTCAACAGAACATCGCCTTTCATTCACCACTTCTGCAGGGGTAACGCCCATGGTATGGATTAAAGAGCCATCCCAATGTTGCGCGTCATCACTGTACTGGTAAAACCCGTCATCATCCAGCGTGCGTGTTGATTTTAAATCGGTGACTTGCAATTGGTATTCACCGGTTTTCACATCCTGATACACCATGAAATTTTCCAGTTTACCATCGGTAAAAAACAACCGGGCTTCATGATATTTCATGAAAAAATCAAGCAGTTGAATATGGCTTGTACAAATCAATCGGAGACGCTTTTGGGGTTCCATCCGTTCGTTCTGCAATGACATAAAATGGTGAAACATACTTTTATTCGGGAAAAAAGGCACGATCTGGATTACACGCAGGCTGCCATCATGAATAATGCCGGCTCTTTCGATAAATATTGGCGAAATATACGGGATTTTTCCGTCCAGCAATCGTCTGGCATGTTTCTCAATCCGGCATGATTCTTTTCGATTGGGCTTTCGAGCGCGAATGACGCAGGCATGTGAGTTAATCAAATTGCTGACTTTAATAATCCGGGCATGGCCATCTGCGATTAAACACAGTGTATGAGTGTTCAGGAAATGGTGAAACTGAAGGCGTTCGGTTTGGAAGCGTTTCATGTTTTCGGGAAAAAGATTTTTCAGTGCCTGCATTAACCCGTCATCATCAAGCTTGTCGTTATACAGAATATTCAGAAACCGTGAAAACCGGTTTGGCGACATGATTGCAATCACGTCTGTGAGCATATCTTGAGGAAGAACGATGTTGCTGTCGTGTCTGAATGCACGAACAGGGCGCCATTTTTTTCGTTCACGGACGATTTCACCCGACAATGTGTGATACATCGCATGTAAATAGCCTGGGTAATGCCGGGTAATGCTTGCCGGATAATGATCGGTCATCATCTGTTGCTGGTTTTCAATCGCCTGAAGCTTTTCACAGGATGGGGCTTGATTGTATTCTTCGATGAGCTTGTTCAAATCATTTATTTGATCGCGCACTAACTCAGCGAAGTGAATGTTTATTTTGGAATCAGGATTATTTCGGGCATCATGTTGATGAACGTCAGGATTAAGTTGCCTGATTGCTGAAACCTTGCGCGACACAAGATGTCTCCTTCCAAATATTCATTTTGATGTTTTTTCGTAACGACTCGTCCGTCGTTTGGAGTGTGGCTACAATTGTTCTATTCACAGTCTATACTGTTTTTTCAATATTTGCTTATCCAATATTACAGTCTACACTCAATATGAGTAAATATTAATCGATAATCATTTGAATAGGGAGATTGCTATGAAATATATATCCAGAATACCGGTTCTTCTTTTGAGCTCTGCTGCATTAGGTTTTATTTCTACTGCTCAGGCAGATAATGCATCCATTCAGAACCATGTTGACTCAATGGCAAAAGCAAAAAGCTTTCTGATTGCAGATAATGTTGATCAAAATCAGGGGAAAATGACCAACTCCAAAAGCAAAGCCAATAAAACCATGACAAGTAAAAGCTCAGTTAGTAAAAGTAAAAGCTCAATCAGCAAAAGTAAAACAGTTAAACATTCATCTTGATATTTCAAAAAACTAACGACTCACCACTGTCGTCCCGATGAATTTGCGGCGATTGCTGTATTCGGGACGACGTAAGGCAAGACAGCAACCCTGAATAAATTTCCATCAGTATTTTTTGATATTTTTCATATTGTCTCCTATCTTCAATATATCGGTATTTAATTTGTTTGGTTTGATGTTTATGTACTAATTTTATTTTAGGTGCGTAATTTTTATGTCAATAGCAAGCCGAAGTATGCAATCAAGGAGATCAACATGGCCAAGACAGTGAAGTTGCAGAAGGAAGGGGTATCGCTTTCAGATTCCTGGGAAGTTCATATGAATTTAGCTTTTGGGCAAAACTGGTATAAAAAATATGGTCAGGGTGAGTATACGAAATTTGCGTTGTCTGATGATTACCCTGACAAGCAAAAAATTGAAGAAGGATTAGAAGAATTAAAGGCAATGGGGCTGAAAAAATTTCTTCCTGGAGATACCTTTGCCAAGGACATGTGTATGACAGTGATGGCACCGATAAGCCTTGCCATTTCAGGTGCCATTAATACTGCAACAGGTCTTTTAGGTATAGGATTAAATCTTCTTCCAGCCTTGGCAGGAAGCAAGTCCAGCAAGCTGGAGCGTGCATTCATAATAACAGCCATGGGCATAGGAGCTATCCTGCTGGCCGCTGTGGCTCCCATGGCCCGGCTGTACAATTCGGCCACCCGCGTGCTGGCAAAAGGGGCCGGGGCTGAGCTGGACCCGGTAGCTGAGCTTGTCGAGCAAGATCCGGAGGAATATGCAGCGTATCCTGAGCAAGTAATGTCTGCCGGATCGTATGAGCAGCGATTCGAAGTGTATAGCAACTTAACAGAAGGGGTCGCGCCAATGAGGCCTAATCCCGATATCGAATTTGCATATGAGAAATTCCGTGAGGTACTTGAGGAGAAAAAACGTGATCTCTTTAATGAAAACGGTGGCCCATTGGTTCAGGAACAAGGTAGTGAATTAACCAGTAAATCCACTGTTGAATCGACTACGAAATTTAAAGACAGATTTTCAGCTGAAAAAGAAGAGGGTTCTCCGGACAGTGGCCCTGGATCGAGTCGAGGAAGAAGCAGCTCTTTATGAAACGTCCACAACGGTCTATGGCTTGAGTACTTTGTGTTCCCCGCGGTCGGTGCCGCGGGGTTTCGGTGTGCCCCTCAGACGCCGGCAGTTTCCCTTGCAAATCCCCAGTCTACCCATGTCCCGCTGGATAAATAATAAATTCCACACCGGATAGGTGCTTCAGTTCTGCTGGCAAGAAGTTCCGCATATTCATTCACTTGGCGGCGATGATGTTCTTGCGTTTTGCTATCTTCACGCCCGGTTTTAAAATCAATGATCCAGCGGATCCCCTGATCACAAAACGTCCGATCAATGATGCGGGTGACTACATCGCCCTGATGCTGGGTTAACAATGCATATTCGTTTTGCTCCTGGTCATGGGACCTGATAATCCATTGACCCACCGGATCGTTGAAGATGCGGGTCAGTTGTTCGTTTAACTGCTCCATTGCTGCAGTTAATTCACTTGAATCAAGTCCTGTGGCTTTCAGTGAGTAACGGGCCAGCTCCCAGGGAATGTCGTTGATACTCGCGGGATGGTGATCACAAATCCATTGCAACAGCTCATGTGCAACGATGCCAATCAGGCGCGGTGTGCTGCTGGTGTTGATGACCATGGCAGAGGTATTCTCCTCGCTCACAGGCAGTACCGGGTGCTGTTTATAGTAGTCCAGTGGCAGGTGGTAAAGCGGGATGCTGTTGCTGGTCTGCGGATGGTCTGCGGAATCCAGCGGGCTGGCAGGGTCACTGCTGGCAAATTCCTGATTGAGCAATAAACTGCGAAAACTGCCATTGGCTGCCGTTTCCTTCCGATCAAACAGATAAAGCCGTTTTTTTGCCCGGGTAACAGCAACGTAAAACAGGCGCTGGCGCTCATAATCATCTTTTTGTGCTTCCAGCTTGCCCAGATAATCGTACACCAGACATTGGTCATGGTGTGCTGCCTTGATGGGCGAGAGCAGAACCAGCTCCCCGTGTTCGCCGGCAGGCAATGTCAGCCAGCGCAGCAAGGGGGTGTCTCTGACAGAGGGTCTCGCACTCAGGCCGGGTAAAATGACACAATCAAACTCCAGTCCCTTGGATTTATGAATGGTCATGATTTGCAAGCGCGATGGCGTCACGGTTTGTGAATATAACTGGTTAAATTCATCCCTGAACAATGCCATGTCAGCAATCTGGCCGTCCTGTTCAAAGCGCTCCAGCAAACGCCAGTATTGTTCCAGATCATCCTGTTCTGCAGTGGTTAATACATGGGTTAAATGCAATTGTTGCAAGGTCAGGTTGATCCAGTCTGTTAAAGATTGCTGGAAACGCCGTGTCATGGCGGTATGCAGGACGGTATAAATAAATTGCGCACGCATCCTGCCTTCAGGTGATAATCGGGTTAACTGATCCAGCTGCGACAGGGCAAAATAAATGGACTTTTTCCTGTCGTGATTGGCGATGCAGTGTAAATCAGCCAGTCCAAGGCCACACCATGGACTTCTTAACAGTGCCAGCCAGGCAAGGCGGCTGGCTGGCATCAGCAGAGCCTGGGTTAATGACCAGACATCACGCAAATGCGGCAGATTGGCCAGCAGATCAATGTCCACGCCCTGAAAAGGAATGCCGTGCAGGCGCAAGGCACGGACAATCGCGGTTAACTGGCTGCGCGAACGCACCAGAATGGCAATGTTGTCTTGCGGATATTGTTGTAACTCCTGCCTGACCTGCCTGACGACGCCCTCGGCTTCATCTTCACGGCTTGCATGCTGGAATGCCTGAACCTGGCTGTTGTCATCAGCCGGCTTTATATGGCTTGATGCATGAAATGAAACAGCACCGGATTCAATATCATCCATTGTCGGGAAAATATGTTTAAACTGCGCATTGACCCAGTCAACAACAGTCGCAGTGGAGCGAAAATTACAGCTTAATTCCAGTGGCGTTAGATTGACATGGCCAATGCCCTGACGTTTTGCTCGCAAAAACAATCCAACTTCCGCTGCACGAAAGCGATAAATGGACTGCATCGGATCGCCCACCACAAATAACGTTCGGCCATCGTCAGGCTGCCAGCCATGCACCAGTTTTTCCAGCAGTTGAAATTGCTGGATGGAGGTATCCTGGAACTCGTCAACCAGAATATGGTGAATCCGGTTATCCAGATAGAGCGACAAATCAGAAGGGCAGTCATCCTCTCCCAGTGCCTGTAGAGCCTGTTGTGAAATCGCTGAAAAATCCACCATGTTCTGTGCGGCGAAGACCAGATTCAGATGGGCAGCCAGCACAGGCAGCAGGGTGAAGATGGCTTGCAGAACATCCCATTGTTCAGGGTCATAATGCGGATCGGGTAAATTTTTGATCCTCAACAGGGCAGCATGAAAGTCAGGCAGGCTGTCCAGTTGCTCCATCAGCAGTTTGCTGCGGTCTTTGAGTTCCTTGAATACCGGATCCGGACAGGCGCCTTTTCTCAGGCCAACGTGATGATCAAACCCCTTGCGCAAACTGTTTTGTGTGGTCAGCAGCAGGGCGGCCAGGCTTGCTGCAAGCCGGGCGTCGAGTTGTTCAAGCGACGTCCAGTTGCATAATGGATAGCGGAGTTGCTCTGGATCGTTTTCGATACAGGCTACTTGTTGTGCAAGACAGATTAATTCCTGTGCGAACTCCAGGGGCAGGGTATCGCGAAAGCGGGTAATTTCATGTTGCTCAATCCATTTGATGGCTTGTTCAAATTGTGTCTTGTCTTGTGATTTTGCCTGATAAAGCGATGAAAGCCATTGATCGCGCTTGACTAGCAAATCTGTGAGAAGCTTCAGTAAATAATCCTGTCGGTTATCAAGATGCGTCAGCAAGGTTTTGATTGCGTGATGATAAGTTGCATGTTCAATCGCAAAAGCAAGGCAGTCGCGTGCAGCTTGCAGGTAAAGTCCATGTGGTTTGTCACTGATATTGGCATAGTGAATTTGTTTATCCTGCAGGGGAATGGCCTGGGTAAGTGTCTGGCATAACGAGTCAATGGTAATAATGCGCAGACGCCCCGGTTGTTGCAGCAATTGCCAGTCGAGAGCCTTGTCACGCATGAGTGCATCACGCGCATAACCATAGGTTTTTTGTTGATGTTCCGATGTCGCCTGTGCACCGGCAGCCACGTGTTGCATGGCGCGCAAAATACGCTCACGCATTTCATTGGCTGCCTTGCGGGTGAAGGTGAGGGCGATGATTTGCTCGGGGGCTGTGACGGTTCCCAGCAGTCGCAGATAGCGCTGCGTCAGAATTTCAGTCTTGCCTGATCCGGCCGGCGCCTGCACGATAAAGGATTGAGCCGGATCAGTGGCCTGAAGACGTTGCTGGATATCGTTTAGCATTGATCAAACACTATTTCCTGCGCCGGTGGCCGCATGTTATAAAACGAACTCATGCAATGACCATATGCACCGGTATTGGCAATCAGCATGATGTCGTTTTCC
>CAZDYY010000056.1:0-8417 GCA_964509745.1 uncultured Legionella sp.
AAACTGCTTTGATTTTGACTATGATGATTATAACGCGCTGGATTGGGCTATCAAAAGAAATGATTTTGAAATTCTCGAGCTGTTGCTTCAAATCGATGCAGGCCTTATCTCGCGAAGCAGTAAATATCCCTTGCACCACGCAGCAAAACGGGGAAATCTTGACATCCTGAAATGCCTGCTTGAGAAAGCGCCTGAATTGATCAATCAAACAGATGAGTACAATGAAACGCCGTTGTTTAAAGCTATAGTTAACAAGCACACGACACTTGTAGCATTTCTTGTCAATCACCCAAACATCAACCTGGATGGCAAATCGTATCGACCAAGGGAACGTAAGGATAATTTTACGATTCTTCACTGGGCAACAAACACCGGTTCACTGGAATTGGTAAACCTTGTTCTCGAGAGCAAGTTCAATCTGGCAACCATTACAGGATATCACCCTGTTCACATCGCTGCCTCAAATAATATCCTGTTGATTCTCACGAAACTGCTTGAAAAAAACCCTGAATTGATTCAGCAAAAATCACACGATGACATGACCCCGTTGATGTATGCAGCATCTCATGGCCGTGAAAATATCGTTAAGTACCTCAGCAATAAACAGGCAAATCTTGATGATAAAAAAAATGCGTTATGCTGCGCAATAAAACAAAATCATCCTGGCGTAGTTAAACTGTTATTGGATGACATACCACAAAGCACCGACAATCTCATTCACCTCGCGGCAGAGTATGACAGCATCGATGTCATCAAGCTGTTGCAACAAATAAAGCCCGATGTCCTGAATCAACTGGACGAGTCGGGTTTGACTCCCACGCACCGGGCGGCCTTGAATGGTCATCACCGCAGTGTTGCATACCTGATGTCAGCAGGCGCTGATTTTAATATGGCGATTAATAACCCGGAACATGCCCATCACGGAAAAACTCCGCTGGATTTGGCCATGCTTAATCAACATTTTCCTGTCGCAAATCTAATCATTCGAAAACTGACTGAACAACAAGGCATAGAAGCGATGCTGCCTTATATCAAGCATCCAAAACAAGCACTGGAACTTATGGCTGACGAACCTGATCTGGCTGTGCTAGTGCTGAAAAATCAGGACATCATGAACAGGATTGAGTGCCTTGACGATCCGGCTGTAAAAATAACTGATGACTCCATTGCCATGTATCGAGCTAAAAAAGAACAAATTCATCTCACACGCAGTCATTCTTTTCTCTACCACATTAACAGGGAAGCAAAAACAGATTGTCGATATAACCCCGGTTTTACATTGGGCGGGGGAATTTATGGAGATGTTAGACTGTTTAGCAATAAGGCGGGTCATTGGCTTGCAGTAAAATCACCATTTAACGAACAGAACGACGTCATTACGTCTCGGGAAAACAATATTTATAAACGTGTCTACGCGGAAAACAAGCATATAACCCTTTTTAGCTATACACAAAAAATTGATAACCGGGAAACCAGCATTAATCGACAAATAATACCCTACGTTAAAGGCAGCAAAGGAAGTCAATTCATCCGGGAAAGCACGTGTGTAAATCAATTGGCAAACATTATCCATGCCGTTGCAAGTGCCCTTGAAGGCCTGCATCGAATGAATGTGGTTCACGGTGATGTGCATTTCGGAAATGTCTTGATTGAGCAGACAGATGATACATTCATTGCCCGATTTGTTGATTTTGAACGTTCATGTGATATGGATGAAGCATTTTACATGCGCACAGGAGTCGCGCTCCAGGAAGCCCCTGAAATATGCAACAGGGACAAGGTCAAGCCACATCCCTCCCAGGATGTTTATCGATTTGGACACGTTATCAGTGTTACTCTCAACAAACATTCACTCAAGTCTGATATTTTTCACTATTACCCCGCTATCAAGCGATTTATAGGGCTGTCTCAAGCCAGAAATCCGGACGACCGACCTTTGCTGTCAGATTTTTGCGCCGAACTTGCACAGGAAATCAATCTGGGAAAAGATGCTGTTGTGGACTTTATTACGGGGATTAGATTAGAGTAACATCAATATTCAGAAGATCAAACCGCGATTTTAAACGCAATGAAAGGGAAACTTCATGAAAACAATCAATATCCTGCGAACCGTCTGCTCACCGAAAACCTGTGCTGTTTTTCTCGCGCTTGCGTCTGGTTCTGCAATTGCCGTCGATAAATCCTCTATCGTTCCGCAGTCAGCCTTTTCTGGAGGACTGGGAGGAGCCTGGAACTCGGTCAGCTTCGGTAATCAAAATGTTTATGGCAAAGGAACATCCTATAGTCCACCTTACGGTATTCATACGGCCCAGATCGGATCCGCCGACGGTTCAACCGGACTTGAGCTGGATGTTCAGTCTTCTCTGGCTCCAGTGATACAAGCCGGATATTTTCAGCATATCCACGGTAGTAACTGGATAGGTGGTGGCAAGTTTTCATACAGTTACCCGGGAACAGGCTCTGCTAAAAGTAATCTGCAGATACCGCAGGCGGGTGGATTTACTGAAGATGGATCGTATACCCCATTCACAGGGAATTACCTTGTCCAGTCTTACCGGCAAACCATTAATCAGCAACTGTCCCTGATCCCATTTATCGGCCAATCATTTGAACGAAGCTATGTGTATTTGGGTATCGGTCCGACTACCATCCAGACAAAAACCCTGATTGAAAACATCACTGGATATGAAAACGTTTCAGTCATTCCCACCACCCCGACCGGAGTCGGCCTGGGAGCCAGCTATACGACAACTCAATGGTTGTTTGGCGGCGTTGCCATGATAGGTACCACATACTTTATAAATCCCTCGTTGTTCGTGGATATGAGCTACACATACTCAATGACAGGCACAAACACAAGTAACTGGGGTGGAACGTGGACGGATACTGATATAAATCGGGACTATGTATCGCGTACCGGAACGAATACCGGGACAAGTTCTGGAAGCGCGAAGACCCAGGCTGTAGCTGTAACGATTAACAAAATTTTTTGATTCTACGGGTGATTGTCGGTAATCAGGATGGGATAACCATGATAATTTACGTGTCATTGATGAATATTCTTGTGGTCGCACTGGTTGTTATGATGCATTACGAGTTTCTTTACCGTCTCACGCTGTCCATTCCAAAAATGTCAGTTCCACACCGTTACAGAATCGTGATCAGCGTGTTCGGTGCTTTAATCGGGCATGTAGTTGAAATCTGGATTTTTGGACTCGCTTATTATTTCATGATCCAGACAGATGGCTGGGGTACACTGATTGGCAACTTCAACGGGACGCTCATGGATTGCGGGTATTTTTCCTTCACGGTATTCAGTACAGTTGGGTTCGGAGATATTGAGCCCATTGGCCACATCAGATATCTGGCAGGGATTGAAGCGCTGACAGGCCTGGTGCTGATTACCTGGTCTGCATCTTTTTTATATTTTGAAATGCAAAAACATTGGACCAGGTCTTAATTTTTGCACTTGGTTGAACCCCTCCTTTTGGTTCATTTCTCCATTCCCGTGAGTTCGCCTTCTTTAAGGCCAGACTCTGAGATCCAAAAGGGGACATTTCTATTTTGCCGCTACAACATACACATAAACACTATGAATAAAGGGAGCTTTATGGTAAAATTATGCCCACATTAATTAAAATAAATCTTCATATATGAAAATAAAGGCAATCATTTTTCTTCTCTCTATTGTTCTCCCTGTAGCCTCGTTTGCAAACACCTCAACTTGTCACTTGCCAAACGGAATCAATGTGTCTACAAAAAAACAGATTATGCATATCTGTAAACATGGTTCGGTGGTTAAAACATTTCAAGTGGCTATCGGGTACAATGGCGCGGGCAAAAGGCGCGCCGGGGACAATAAAACACCGGTTGGATTATATGGCTTGGCCAGTCCAAGAAAATCGACCCAATTTAAAATGTTTATTCCAATTCTCTATCCAACCCCAAAACAATTGGCTGCAGGATATACAGGACGGGATGTCGGCATCCATGGGCCGACCCAGTCATCCGGATGGTTGTGGAACCACTTGCCCGGTGCAACCCGTGGATGTATCGCCGTTGGTCAAAATAACTATATTGAATATGTTGCAAACTGGGTCAAAACCAACCCTGGAACCAAAATTTTGATTATCTAGGAACTTGACAATTCACTCACCTGCCGACTCCCCGCGACTTGATCGCGGGTCCATTCGGTTCTTGATGTGCGCAAACTGGTTTCGCTTGATTCAAGATTTCTGGATTCCGCACTTTGAAAAAAGCCGAGTTTTGTGTCGGTAACCGCGGTTTCAGCTTTATTCCTGAATGGATTTTCATCTACACTTTTATCAACACTTTCATCTGAATCACTTTCATCTGAATCGTCATCATCCTGAATGTCCCACCATTGTGCCGCAGTTAGCCCGTTATTGTTTACAAGTTCAGGATTGGCTCCTTGCTCAAGGAGAAAACGACAGATTTCTGAGTTTCTATTGTATGCAGCATAAGCTAAAGCAGTTTCACCAAATTTATCTTGAAGATTCAGGTTTGCTTTATGGTCTGCAAGCCAGTGGCAGGCACCTGGATGCACAGTTTTTGCAGCAAGATGTAAAGCAGATTGCTGATTGATATTATCCACATTATCCACATCATTGCTGCTTATTGCCTCAAGGTACTTAAACAAATCATCACGGCCAAAAAAAGCCATGGCGTGCAACAGGGTATAGCCCGACCCTGTTTTAAATTGAGAAACAACAGGCCACTGTTTGTGGCTTGTTAATTGTTCAATAATTTCTGGTTTTTTTGACAATAATAACGCGATTAGATAATTATCGAAACTGGCCTGGTATAATCCGGATCTCAGCTTCAAGAGATGAGCACTCCGGGTTAATATTGAATCAAGCAGAGCTGCTGTTTCTTTTGACCACTTGACGTTTTTGTTCTGTAAACGGTTCAGCAGCAGCTTGAACGGATTATCATGCACACACTCTGGCGGCCAGATCTCCATTGCAGTTTGCCCCATATCATTTTCAAGTAATGGATTGATGTTTTTTTCGATAAAATATCTGACCAGCCCGGCATTACCCTTTTGAACCGCTTCAAACCAGTCGGCAGTCATATCAGAGTTACCGGCCTCTTCCAGTAACTTGATGATAGCAGGCATTTGTGGTCGATGTTCCGGCTTGTTGTCCCAGCCATAACAAATGATTTTCGCATAGTTAACAGGTATATTGTTTGGGATCTGTCTGCGTATTCCGGATACAGTGCTGTTGAAGTCTCTGTCGGGGATGATCTGATCCGCCATAAACGCCAATACCATTGCATAGGAAAATATATCGGATTCGAAAGAGTATGGAAGAGGTAACGGGGTACGTTTGTACCAGCGAAGATTATTACCTTCTATACAGGTCATTACTCGCAATATCTCTGGCGCGATATATCCTTTTGTTCCCAATGGATAATGGAAATCAACGCTCTCCAGGGGCGCAGCGAATCCGAAGTCGCAAATTTTGGCCTGTATTGCGTTATCTGCATATTTAATCAGGACATTATCCGGTTTGATATCACGATGCACGATCTTCATCAGGGAGTGCAAATAATCCAGCCCTTTTGCAATATCCATTGCTATTGAAAGCTTGTTATCAATCAGCACATGTTCGGGTATTTCTGTCAGATCACCACATGACATAAACTCCATTACAAGCGCCTTTTTCGCAGGTTCCGCTGTTTCCAGCACGCCGATAAACGAAACAATATTGGGGTGATTCAATGTCCGGTGGATTGCTATTTCAGAGTCAAATAACGCTCTGGATTCGGGCCGTTCAAAAGCATATTTATTTAATGTCTTTATCGCAACGACGGTATCATCGCTTATTTTCGTTTTATTCAGTGAACTATATTGCCTCTTAAGCTCATCTGGCATATTTTTCCAGATGTTCTTTGAAACCTCACCAAATCCTCCAGTATTCAGAATCTGTTCGTACTTTCGTTTCATGTTAATTTGCAGAGAAAAAATGTTTAATTATAACACAAATTATTTATTGGCACACAACTTTGTGTTTCGTTGGGGTGAGATTAAAATGACGTCTGACAGAGATCGACGCGTGCGTCGAGAACAACATACCGAAACAATATACATGTACCTGATTAGCCATGTGTGTTAATATTTTGTACCAGTTATCTTTTCACCGAATTGAGCCACAAAAATATGCGTAAACTATTCCTGGGGCTTGCCCTGACCATAACTGCCAACTGGCCTGCTTTTTCCCTGTCCTATGATGCCCTGCCGAATGCATTCAACATCAAGGGATATAATTCAGGCCGGGTTAAACTGACCTCGAATGATCAAGTCCTGGGTTCACTGAAACCATTAGGACCACTCCTGACTTACAGCTTTATTGATGAACAAAATCAGAAACAGGCCACGGTTAAATATAGAAGTAAATGGCTAACTCAATACACATTTGATTTACTGGATGCCAACGATGTGCTTGTCGGTCATTTGGATGCACTGAAAGATTGTGAAAAATCAGAGATTGAGCGTTTTGATCTGTTTTCCGCTGACAAATCCACTACCATGGCCGTTGGCGTGAAAAATCTGTTAGGTACAACCTTTACCATTTACTCAAAAAACAGCTGGAATGTGATGCTCCAGTTATCCCGCCCTTTCTTTACAATGAAAAATGACTGGCATGTCCACGTCGTTAATCCATCATTGCTCGCATCCAGCAACATCGATCCCAATGTACTTGCCGCAGTCATCTCACTGAGAGCAATCCGGCCAGTAACAAAACCCGATTCAGGGGATGTGGAACCAAATCCAGCGCCTGTCACTTTGAAAAATAAAGCGCTCCTGGAAAAAATCCAGCTTGTCAGGGAACAGCTGGTCCTGTCTGATGATGACAACATTACACCGGAAGTCATGAAAAAAGCCGTGGATCATCTGGAGTCGTTGTATCAACAATATTATGATGATGCCCATTTGACGGAACAGCAAAAAATTACCCGGTTCGTGGATTTTGGCTGCAAATACATTCAATCCAATATTCCGGAAGATGCCGAAAAGAAAGCCATCCTCAATTTTCTCGAATCACGGCTAAAAGGCCAGCCCGGGTTTACGATAGGCGTTAAACGAGATGATGACGTACGGATCGTAACGAGCTGAGGCTCTACGCCCCTGCGAAACCAGATTCAGGTGTACTTTCAGCTATCATTTGCCCGGTGATGCACTCATCCTTATCAGTCTGTTTCGGACCGGGTTGAAACATGGATAAACGAACGCTGGATTTATTTTTAAATTGATGTACACCCTTTTGCAATAATTTTTCTGCTACATAATTGTGGATCGTTCGTTTAAATTCAAAGTCCCTGATTAATTCATTGGAAAATAATGGTTTGCTGGTGAAAATATTTACAGGCTTCCTCTGCAACCACTCCAATAAGGCTGCTCTCTCAAATCGGGGCCGATTTTCATCCCTGATTTGATTTTTGATTGTCACGGGGTCAATCATGATTGTACGAGTAAGCGGACAGCACATGCTGTGAGGAATATCATCACTGCCAGACAACTCGTCCTCATAATTGACAGTATTCATTATATTGCTCATCAGCGATGCAGAATCGTCCTGCAATTCTATTGTGCGCAACGTTACACCGGCTTTGTGCGCTTCATCCCTGACGTTGTCTGTCAAGTGAGGCATCAACCGTTCAATGATTTGTTTATCAAAAGGCAAACGGACTGGAATAGATAATCCA
Source organism: uncultured Legionella sp. (assembly GCA_964509745.1). Classification (GTDB taxonomy): domain Bacteria; phylum Pseudomonadota; class Gammaproteobacteria; order Legionellales; family Legionellaceae; genus DDPF01. The sequence continues at coordinate 7,732 of CAZDYY010000056.1, forward strand.
TGCTGGATATACCCTGCCACTCCCAAAATAATAAAATATTTCACAGCAACCGGGAGCGTTTCACTGTCACAGAGAGCGCCATAAAAAAGCATAATGAAAAATCCAATATGCCATAATCCTGTCATTCCGCAAAGAATATTGTCATAAAATTGGGATTCAAGCAGCGGAAAACCAAGCCTGTCTGCCTCATGGGCCATTAAATATGCCGTCTCCCAACGTTCTTGATCCTGCCTTGATTCTATTGCTTCAACTAATGCCTGCTTCGCATTTCTTTTATAGTCATAAGCCTCTCTAATCATCCCCTCATTAACGATCAAGTAACCTGATGCCATGGAGCCAAGGATTTTCAAGACGCCACGTTCCTCGTCTTCATCCAGTTCAAGCCTGATGGAGTTTTGTAATAATTTGAGCACGTTCATTCAGCAAATTAACCATGGTCATAAAATTTTGAGCATATTATCATGCGACTGGATTGTTTGTAATCATTTTCAAATCCATTGAGTAACTGCGAGCACAGATGTATCGGTTGCTATTCACAATTTTTTATCCTATATGTATAAGTAATACATACAATCAAAAAGAGATAAAAATGCCAAATGTATCGCTTACAGCACGAGTTGCCTATAACAAAAATCTGGCGGGGGCGTTTTCATCTATCAAGTTAACAGAACAGATGAGAAAATCTC
>CAZDYY010000057.1:0-8390 GCA_964509745.1 uncultured Legionella sp.
AGCCATTCCAGCCCCCATGCATTATGTCAGCGATTATCTGGAAGATCTTGATCTGCGTGCAAAAAAAGCCAACAGTGCGATATTGCTCGGAATTCCCCAGGCAGCAACAGACAATACCTTTTACAACTCATTAACCGCCCTCGGTACCGCTGAAGGCTCTTATATGAAACGACAACTGGTTCTTTTCAGCGAGCTGATGCCCAAACCTTTTCAAAAACTGACCCAGTGGCTGGATTTACCTGCAGCCAACATTGAACCAGGAAAAACCAGACAAGCACCTGTATTTGTCCAGAATCACCCTGTAGCAACCCTTGTCTGCTATGAAGTCGCCTATCCACAATTGCTGCGCAATCAGTTACCGCTGGCTGAATGGATTGTGTCCATTAGCGATGACGGCTGGTTTGGTCACTCATTTGCGGTCTATCAGCAATTACAAATGTCGCAGGCGTTGTCCATGCAGACCGGCCGTTATCAAATTGTAGCGAACAATGACGGGTTATCTTCTGTCATTGATACACGCGGTGAGGTGCTTGAATCGTTACCGGTATTCAGCTCGGGAATATTAAATGCATCCTTAAGCCCGGCAACCGGCGCCACACCATGGGTTTATATCGGTGATAACCCGGTGCTGTTGCTGTGTTTGTTAATTTTTATCGCAGGGCTGGTTGTATTTTCAAGGAAAAGCAGGCAACGTCCCTAAGTCTTGTTCCCGGGACTTGCATCATCATTACCGGCAGCAGGCTGTTCTGCCTTTTCAACCGGCCTGCGCTCCCTGACCTCTGCTTTCATCTGTTTGAATCGCTGCAGCATTTCCTCTTTTTTCTCGGTGACCATAAAGACAGGCGGGACGATTTTAATTTTATTGCATAGATGATTTACAAATTTTTTAAAGCTGTAGGAATAGGATTGATTGGCATCCAGTGCCGCAAAGAGCTTTTCTGTTGAAGACTGCACCTTGCTGATCAGATCCTTGCTGTTTTCCGGAATAACCGGATGATTTTGTACGATCTCGGCAATGCTGGTGCGAACGGATTTCAAGAATGCGCTTTCATACCCCAGTAATCCAGCAAAGCCTTTTGTATCAGCCGCCTGATTATAAATATCCCTGATATCGTTAAACCATGCCGCATGCTCTGTGGAATAACTTGCCAGCAAATCCAGCTTTTGATTCACCAGCAGCTGGCTGGCATAGGGCTTTTCGCTATCCAGCATGGGGATATATTGATCTGCAAACGGTGTATTGTTTGCAATGAACTCCTTGCAAGTATCAGCCGTTTCCTTAATGGTTTCCAGAAATTGTGCATGAGCACGGCTCTTTGTCGTTTTCAAACCGCGTTCAATGTTTGACAAAAGACTCTTGATTTCCTGTGAAGTTGTCTTGTTTTCAATTAAAAAGCACGATGTACCGGTTTGCTTTTGAATGGCTTCAATGCGCTTTATTTTATTTGTAACTTTAATTGAAAACAGGTTAATTTTATTTACATCGTCAGTAAAAGTCGCTATTGCTTCCTTGTGCTTGTCACGGTCGGCTTTCAATTCTTCGAGCACTGCTTGCTGATTTTCAAGGTTTTCCAAAACAACTTCCTGTGCTTGCAACAATTGCTCCTGCGTTCGCTTGATAATGACTTCGGTATCGTCTGCACCGATTGTTTTCATCATGAATGTCATGGCAATTCACCCGATATATTCCGGTAATTTAAGTCTAGTACAGTTTTAATAATTAGCCAGATTGCGGTACACTTCGCACATCTATGTTATACACAAGCGGAGACAACTTTTTATGAGCGGCACCAGACGACTTCTTTCCACCCAGTTGCCAGAACATATTGGCGAAAATGTACGAATCCGTGGCTGGCTTCATACCTTGCGATCGCTTGGGAAAATTCATTTTCTTATCGTTCGCGACAGGAAAGGTTTGAGTCAGGTTGTCATTCAGGACAAGGCGGAATTCCAGAAGATCAGCAGCTTGCAAGTTGGCTCGGTTTTAACGATTTCAGGTGAAGTATCCGGCAATCCCCAGGCAAACATGGGGATTGAAATCATTCATCCTTCAATTACCGTTGAAGTCGCCATTCATGATGCCCCTGCAGTTGATTACAACAAACCGGAAATTTCAGCAGAACTGGATTTTATTCTTGATCACCGTCCTGTTTCCCTGCGCAATCGAAAAATACAGGCTGTATTTACCATCCAGGCAGAAATCGCCCATGCCTATCGTCGCTTCATGCATGATACCGTTGATGCAGTTGAATATTTTTCTCCCAACATCATTGGCACATCCAGTGAGGGCGGCGCTGAATTTTTTAACGTGGATTATTTTGGCTATAGCGCAACCTTGGCACAAAGCAGCCAGTTATACAAACAGGTCATGGTGGGTGTAAACGAACGGGTGTTTGCATTAATGCCCTTCTTTCGTGCTGAAAAATCGCATACCACCCGGCATTTGTCCGAAGGCAAGCAATTTGAATTTGAAATGGGATTTTTTGAGCACTGGAGTGAGCTCATGGATATCCAGGAAGGTGCGATTAAAGCCATTGTTGCCCATTTGCATGAAGCATGCGCGGCTGAAATTAAAATTCTGGATGATGTGATTATCAAAGCGCCAAAAGATGTTGCATTTCCACGCCTTACATTTGCAGAAGCGCAAAATATCTATTTTGAGCGCACCGGTGTTGATGAACGGGGTGAAGATGATTTAAGCCCGGCCGCTGAAAAGGAATTGTGCCAATATGCACTGGAAAAGCATGGTACGGATCTGGTGTTTATCACCGACTGGAAAACCAGCAAACGTCCCTTTTATTCCTATCCGAGCGATGAAAACCCGGAGCTGACCAATACATTTGATTTGCTGTGTGCAGGCACAGAAATTACGTCAGGCGGCCAGCGCCGGCATACGCATGAATCGATGCTGGAAGGCATTCACCTGAAAGGCATGGATCCGGCCAGTTTTGAAGATTACCTGAGTATTTTCAAATATGGCATGCCGGCACATGGGGGGTTTGGCATGGGGCTTGAACGGCTCACCATGACGATTTTGAAGCTGAAAAATATTCGAGAAGCGTCATTGTTTCCCTCCGATCCCAAACGAATTGCTGGCAATCGCATCAAGGCACATTTGTTCTTCGGAGCTGAAAACATTCGCAACGAAATTATCCGTTTATTGAAAGATCGCGACATGCCGTTTGAACACAAGTCCCACGAACCCACCCCGACATCCGAAGACTCTGCCCGGGTGCGTGGAACGGCTCTTGAGGAAGGGATCAAGGCGATCATTTTGCGCGGCAAGCAGTCTCGAAAGAATTACCAGTTTAATCTGCCGTCACACCTGAAACTGGACATGAAAAAGGTCGCTGAACTGGTTGGCGAAAAATGCGAATTTGAAGATCCGGCAGTCATTACCGAACGTTTCGGACTGGTGATCGGCAGTGTGCCGCCATTTGGCCAGTTATTGAATCTGGATACTTATTTTGATGAGCGAATTCAGGCATCAAAACGCGCGGCATTTAACTGCGGGCTGGTGACTGAATCCATCATCATGTCAGCCGCAGATTTGATTGCTCTGGTTGAACCAAAACTGGCTGGTTTTGCAATATAAATAATCAGGTTCTGTTAATTCGCCAGCCTACGCCCCGCGACGGGTTCGGCGTTGTTACAAACTTCTCATTTCGATCCCCTCTCCCTCGCGCGCAGCGTGGGGGAGAGGGTTAGGGTGAGGGGGGATAAAAACAATCAATCGATAGATTCACCAGGCAGTCTGATCTGTTAACTCAATATTCTTGATTTGCTTGACCATGTCAGGATGTGTTGAACTACATTACGGTGCTGTATAACGGCTACAGTTTGCATTCGACTTTGGGATACAAAAATCCGAATCAATTTGAGATTGAATATAGGGAACGGCATAATTCACTCTTTAGGTGTTCTCAACGAAGTGAGATCTGTTCGCGCTTTTCAGAACACATGTTGTAGCTCTGACGTACCATAAGCAATGAACTTGCCAGGATCAAAGTGCTTGCCAGAATCCAGGTTTCAGGTTTGATGATGTAGCCTGATAAACCCAGAAAAACAACAACCGAGGCCATTTTTCTTATACTTTCAGCCATTCTTTTATCTTCCTGGTCGTCGTTTTCTATTAGCTTGTTGAGTTCTTTGGCTTTCTTGAATAAAGTCATTTGAAAGCCAAGTTGGTCCTTTTTATTAATACTCAGAATATTCTGTCCATCCAGATACTGGGATATATGCAATACTATGTATGGATGTAGATTGTGTTTCTGGCAAATCCAATTCCACGCAAGAAGTAAATTCGAGGCTTTTTTTAAAGGTATATAGTTTAGATACAATTCGTTTCTCGGCAGGTAACTTGAATCTGTTATTTCTGATGTAAATATAAATTCAATGTAATTGGGGGCAATATTAGCAAGAGCATCCAGTTTTTCCTTTGACATTCCGTTTAGGCATGATTGCGAAGGTAAATATACCTTCGTTACATTAGGTAAACTGTGTTTTAAATGTTTTAAATCATCAATTGATAAATAATCCAAATAGCATTTTGGTAAAGAAATGGTGGTAAGTGTGGCAGGCAGACGAGAAAGAAGATTTACCATCATGGTGCGCTTCATAATATGATGCATTAAACCAAACGGGCTTTCCCTGTCATTGTCTAACTCATCGAGCCTGTCAAGAGCTTGAAAATCGATTGAAATTTCCAGCTCTTTTGTATCTGGATCTATAGATGAAATGATCTCATCTATGTTATTGGGTGGAATGAAACGAAAGTAAAGTCTTTTCATAATAAGCTCTGCAACCCATGATGGGTAAATATTGTATCACGAGTTCAAAACAGGATCAATTGCATGATAAAAATATCGTAACTGCTCACCGTCACACATTGTTATAATTTGATCATTATGTTATTTATATTGCTGTTTATGTGATTATCAGGTGAAGGATTGGAAAAAATAAATTCGAGAATCCACGGTCTGGATATTCTCAGATCCGCAGCCATTCTTTTGGTGCTCATGTGCCATTATACTGTTTTTATCAGCCATCAACCAACGTTTGGAATTTTCAGCGAGATTGGATGGGTTGGCGTTGATCTGTTTTTCCTGTTAAGCGGGTATTTAATTGGCAATCAGATTTTTTCCACACTGGCCAAGCAACGTAAATTTTCGTTGAAACTGTTTTATTCACGTCGATTGCTCAGAACATTACCGAACTATCTGGTGGTTTTAAGCCTGTATTTCCTGATTCCCGGATTCAGTGAAGCGGAAACCATATCCCCACTCTGGAAATTTCTTACCTTCACGCAAAATCTCGGCCTGCAAATTGGAACGGCCTTTTCTCATGCCTGGTCACTTTGCATCGAGGAACAATTTTATTTGATCTTACCCATATTGACATTAACGGCTGTGCGTCACAAATCTATGCGCCCATTGAGCATAATCTTCATAACCATGTTGATTGGCGGAATTATTTTGAGAGTATGGCTATGGCATTACTGTTGTGCGCAAGATACTTATGCAGAATTTAAAACCATGTATTTCAAGCACATCTATTACGCATCCTGCTGTCGTTTAGATGAACTGATTTTCGGCGTTTCAATTGCTGTTTTAAAAAATTTCCATATCAAAATATGGGAAAAAATTATGACAAAAGGTAACTGGCTTTTACTTTTCGGTCTCGTTGGAAGCTGCGTTACTTGCTACGGGTTTGCGAAATACCACTATAGTTTTTTCATGACAGCGTTTGGATTTCCTGCACTGGCGATCAGTTTTGCGGCATTAACCATTTCTGCACTCGACCCTGATTCGTATTTATCTCGCATCAAAATCCCGGGAGCAGCCACCATTGCCATATGGTCTTATGCTATCTACCTGATACATAAACCTGTCAGTGTTTTGATGTATCACGAGTTGACCAAATTCGGAGTCGAGCCATCAAGTTTATTAGCAATTGCCATCATCATGACGTGCAGTGCTCTCAGTGGAAAACTGCTTTATGATCTGGTCGAAATGCCTTTTTTGAAAATGCGGGATAAATTGAAATTTGACAGGGACATGATTCCTGACAAACGCATAGTCACAGAATATTGATAAAGGGTGTAAACCCATGCTGAAATATCGAACCGCTCAATATAGTATAGTATTTCCGGGTTGGCACCATGGTCTATCAGGGGGCCAGTGGAGGAGCCCCCAATAGGGGTCTGTTGACAATTCAGATCTCGTCGTCCCGCGGCTTGTCCCTGAGCGATCCCCACAAAAATTAATCCTAACACGCAGCCTCCATCTGGGCTGCGGTGTTTATGTCCAAAAGTAATTGTAATGATTTTTCAAATTCTTTTTTGCCGATGACGCTGGAAGGATTTACTGTTGTTTCGGACTCTCGTGGAGCGTTTCAGGCCCTGGTGCACCCGGCTCCTTTGGTATACTTTTTTTCATATACTGTTGTTGGGTCTCAAAGCACTTTTCAAGTTGCTTAAATTGTTTTTCGTTATAATCCAGCACGCCAAAACCCGATTCTTCTTTTTCAAACAGTGCATTTGCTTTTGTTTTTCCATCAAGGCTCATTGGAATAATCTCGCCATTCGTACTGGAAGCAGTGTAATGTTTAAGCTCCATTCTTTCACTCGACCATGTATAATAATCCTCAATGTGATTTTCTATCTCTGGATTATCACTCAATAAATATATTCTGGTTTTTTCTGATTTCTGCATTTCTTTGACTGTATTCAACATTGAATCTGCCACTCCACCAGCAAACGCCTTACCCTTCGGTTTGTTTTCCAGTTTATTTTTTAATTCAGACACCAGATCGTCACTTTTACTGTCCTTTTTAGGTTGTACATCATCTGCAGATACCTTTTTCAGTTTTTTACCCGCTTGAATCCCTGCTAATAATGCATTATTCATTGCAGGCGGGGGTGTTTTTGAGGTTAAAACCGGTTCAGGACCAGGTAGTTCCTGCTGGTTTGTTTCATGATTTGAGAGGCCGGGTATGTCCTCTTCTATACGGACACTTTTAGCAAGGCGCTTGTTTCTCGATTTCATCGCATCACTCAATAAGGGGGCCTCGTCAGTTTTGTATTTTACAAGCAAATTATAAAAACTATTATCTTCCTTGAGCTTTGGATGGGCTTCAATGTATTTACATAATTTATTCACTTCGGCCTGCTTTTTAATCAAGGCATCTCTTGAAGTAAATGCACTCAGATCCAGATTGAACTGTCCTTGTTTACCTTCGCCAGGAAACAAGGCAGGATTTTGGCCTTTAAATGCCATAAATGCGCCTTTTATTCTTGAATCAAATGCTTGCGTACCTTGTAAACTTGACTCCAGCTCACGCTTGACCTTCTCTGGTACCGCTTCAGCTGTTATGACAGAACGCTCTTTTACCGGTTTTGCATTCAGCACACCCTTAACCAGGTTCTGTTTATCTGCAAATGAAGTCTGGACACGTGTACTATCAACACGCACAGTCTGCGGTTTGTCCGCGAGAGGCAAGGATTCTGAACCGGGTTCAACGCCTTCGTTTTCATCCAGATCGAATTGGACCCCGCGATCAAGTCGCGGGGAGTCGGATGACAGGTTGCCGTCAGTCCCGGCTGGTTGCGGGTGAGAAACAGGCTCATTTTTTTCAGCACGGTTAATATCTTCCTGCTCAAGTCCCATACTGTTTACCTGTTCTATTTCTCCCTCGCGATTAACTTCGACTGGATTATCTTCAACAGGGATAACTTCAACAGATTGCTGTGCTATTTCAGTCTGCACCGGCACATCAGGCGGGTTGACCTCAAGAGATGATTCATTGGATGGTTCTTCAACCACCTCGCTTGTTTCAGTGGTAACCGCACTAGCAGCTTGTTCTGCCAGCAGCTTTTCCAGCTCTTGCTTGCTCTTGTTCACCTGATCTAAATCCCACCTGGCATCCCGAAGTGCCTTGGCGGTTATGTTTGCCTTTTTTTGATCCTTCACACGGGTCCGGTCACCGAAGTCCAGCCCCAGCACATTTCTCGCAAAGTCCCGAAATGGATCGAATAAGAAACTCACGCGCAAGATATTTTTATTTAATGTGAGTTGTTCATTATGAGCTGCTTCTGCAAGCTTAACTTTATTTTTCAACTCCTCAATCTTAATATCGGCAGCCCTGATTTTTTTATCGATCTCTTTTCTGTCGTTGCTCATTTTTGGCACTCCATAAAAGATTAAACATCATTCTATTTGTTCAGTATAGAACATGAATAAATTTTTTGCTGAAAAGAGGTTCGGATGCCGGCATGGTGTGATCGTTAATCACACCACATTGCCATAAAATCAACTACTGTCATGGCTGACAATTGTTTTGTATCCACCATCGCCTGAGTAATTTTACTCATACGAGCCTGCTCAAACCGG
>CAZDYY010000058.1:0-6917 GCA_964509745.1 uncultured Legionella sp.
TCCAGCAAGCGTCCAATCACCGGTTGCAGGAACATCGCACCGATCATGACCACCATATTGGTTGTGGCCATCGCTGTACCGCCAGCCTCTTTGGGACTCAACTCACGACCCACTGCAAATACCAGCGCTTGCGAGCTATAGAATAAACCGAGTAAAAACAGCAGTGCATACAACATATGCGTCGTCAAACCGGGAACATACAAAATCATGGACATCAAAATAGCAGCGCCGACGGCACCGATCTGCATCGGCAATTTACGACGATGGATTTTATCAGAAATATAACCCATGGTAGGCGCACCCAGCATAAACCCGAAAAACAACACAGAATTGGCAAAGCCGGCATCTGAAGGTGACATTCCATGTGCATGGGTAAAATAGGGAATGCCCCACAATTCAGCAAAGATCGTGGTTGGCAAATACACCAGACAACCATACATCCCGTTGATCCAGATTTGCTTTTCTCTCAGGATGATACCCAAATCAATCATGTTCTTTTTGAATGTATCAATGGTACCACCGCTTTCCAGATCACGTTTGTGATCATGGATACAAAACCAGAGTACAACCGTCAGGCCAATACCAAATATTGCAGTATAAATGATCGTTTGCTGCCAGCCGATTACCTCAACCGCCTTGCCCAGAACGTTGTCACCAAACATGGCTCCCAGAGTGCCCAGCGCTGCTGTTAACCCCGCAACCATACCGAGCTTGTCCTCAGGCAACCAGATTGTAGCCAGCTTCAATACACCCACAAAGGCAAAAGCCGAACCAACACCTTCCAGAAAACGGCCAATCGCAGCGATTGAATAAACATCAGTGCACGAAAACATAAATGCACCAATAACACAAATCAAACAGGCTATTGTCAACAAACGTCTTGGACCAAACCTGTCCATCAGTACCCCGACAGGCAGCTGCATGGGCACATAGGCATAGTAATAAATGGATGACAATAATCCAAAACCTGTAGCAGATAATGCAAAATGCTCCCGCAATGCCGGCTCCATTGCACTGGGTGATATTCTGAGCAAATATTCGTAAGAGTAATACAGAGCCCCAAGGCCACAAATCAACCACGCAGTTATCGCGTACTTCTTATTGTTTTTAGTTGACAAAACAAACTCCTTAACTGATAGGTTAAACAGGAAAGATCCTTCACATTTTGTATCGTTACTTTTCGTTATGATATTGATTAACACCGCTGGCTACTGCAGCCTTTGCCACGGCAACAGGTACCCTCTCGCGCAAGCGAGGGTCAACGGGTTTGGGAAGAATATAGTTTGCACCAAATTCCCAATCACTAACCCCGGGGTAGTTATCCTTTACCGCCTGGGGAACAGGTTCATGCACCAGCTGACGAATGGCTTCAACAGCTGCAATCTGCATGGCTTGATTTATGCATGATGCACGCACATCCAGCGCACCACGAAAGATGTAGGGGAAACATAGAACATTGTTGACCTGATTGGGATAATCACTACGCCCTGTAGCAATGATCAGATCATCACGCACTTGCAGTGCCAGATCAGGCCGGATTTCAGGCTCTGGATTTGACAAGGCAAAGATAACAGGTTTTGGCGCCATCAATTTCAATAAGTCTGCATTCAGCAGCTCAGCTTTGGCAACCCCGATAAACACATCAGCATCCACCAGCGCATCTGCGAGGGTTCGCTTGTCTGTTGTGCTGGCAAAAGCAAATTTATAAGCGTTCAGATCTTCCCTGCCGCTATGAATCACCCCTTTGCTGTCCAGCAGAAGCATGTTCTTTTTGTCAGCGCCAAGGGCGACCAGCAGACGCATGGATGCAATTCCCGCAGCGCCAGCACCAATCCATACAATACTTGCTTCTGAAAATTTCTTGTTTTGCAGTTCCAGAACATTAAAAAACCCTGCCGCAACAACAATCGCAGTGCCATGTTGATCATCATGAAATACAGGAATATTCAATTGTTCAATCAGGGCCAGCTCCACTTCAAAGCATTCAGGCGCCTTGATATCTTCAAGATTAATTCCGCCAAATGTTGGCGCAATTCGTTTTGCAGTAGCAATAAAATCCTGTGGATCATCCGCATCGATTTCAATATCAAACACGTCAATATCAGCAAAACGTTTAAACAAAACGGCCTTGCCTTCCATCACCGGTTTGCTGGCCAGTGCACCAACATCGCCAAGACCCAGCACAGCTGTACCATTGGTCATAACAGCGACCAGATTACCTTTCGCTGTATAGCGATAGGCATCATCAGGCCGTTCTGCTATAGCCAGAACGGGTTCAGCAACACCTGGAGTATAGGCCAGTGATAAATCATCCTGTGAATTGGTCGGCTTGGTTACACACACCCCAAGTTTGCCAGGGGTTGGAAACTCGTGATAGTGCAGCGCCCTTTGTTTTAAATCATTTGCATCCAAAGCAATTTCTCTCTTAACAGATTCATGGAAACCCAGCAGAAAATCATATAGAAAACTGCAGTCAGTGAGTAGTCTTTTTTAAAAAAAATGCGCAAAAAAGTTTGCGCATTTTTTTGACAGAAAACCGTTTTATCCAGCCTTCGCTTCAGTATTAATTCGTGATTTATACCGATCACGGAATTTCTGAACACGACCACCAGTATCCACCAGTTTTTGTTTGCCGGTATAAAAAGGATGGCAATTGGCACATACTTCAATGCTCAAATCCTTGCACAGGGTTGACTGCGTTTCAAAGGTATGTCCGCAACTGCACGTTACGTTGATGACTGAATAATCCGGGTGTATTGAAGCTTTCATAGTACCACTCTCTATTGTTATAACGAATATCACCACCCGATCAATGCCAGGCACCATACTCTCAAAATGACGGACGACAATAGCAGATTTTGAATTTTAAATCAACCTTGTTGACGTAGCTTTAAGCTTGTCTTAATAAATCTCCTGTACAATCAATTTAGCCTGAATTTTTAACAAGGTGTGGATATGCTAACATTGAAACTCGCCTGTGAATTGATACCCGGTTATGATTTGTTAACTGAAGACCAACGCGCCACCTTTGAAAGAACCTGGTCCGGTGAGCGGCTTGCATACGCTGTTGCCAGCCTGGATGCTTTTGATAATCAATCATTTATTACGCGGGTATGGTCAGCCAATTCACGTGAATCAATCTTTACAAGCGAGCAATCGAAACTTTTCGAACAGATTGAAAATCAGCCTGATTATGCACAACTGGTCCGGTGTATTTCGTTCCTGAAGATTCGTCGCATACTCCAGCCAGAAATTAAAAAACAAATCACACCACTTGCAACAGTTCGACTGCAAACCCTGTATTTTCCTTACTTGCAAGCACCCTGCGCGCAACAAATCCCGATGCTTGACCTTGATGAATTTAACTGGACGCAAGCCGGCGCACTGGCAAACGCCATCCTGGATAACAAAGCCGAATCTGTAAATCTCTGGCTTGATGAGTATAAAAAACATCTGCAATCACGCTTCAGGCTGGTTAAACAGCCGGACCCGACAACGATTGAAGTCATTGAACATTCCATGTCCTGGTTCATGTCACAAAATAACGTCAAATGGGGCGTGGAGATACTGGACAAATTTGCCGGTTCAATCAGTCTTTTTCAGGGAACAGGCTTCGCACTTCAATATGAAAGTCGTTTTTTCTCAATGCTGGAAATGTATAAAGCCGCCCGTACCACTGATTTTTATGGCGAGCTCAAATATACACTGTTCAAGTCATTACAACCTTTTGCGCCACTGTTTGACGAGATCCAGGATATTACTCACCGGGAACATAGTTTATACTGGCAGCTGTTTAGAACCATGATGCTATTCTTGATCATTGCAGCGGGAATATTATTGATTTCCATCCCCTTGGCACAGGTTGTTCTTCCCGAGCTGGCCTGGGTATTTATTACCCTGCCGATATTATATAGCGGCCTGTTCCTCGCGTCCCTTTACGTCAAAACGAAAAACCATCTCTATACTGCCGCCACAAATTATTTTTATGGTGAAGACCATGTTCCTGAATTAATCCCCGGCAAGGACATGATCGCGACATTTGGAGACCATACAAAATTTGTCTGCAAATTTTATACCGATGAACTTCGTCTGTGCAAACAGAGGGAAATCTATTATAAAAAAACGCCAAGTATGCAAAAGTATCAGGAAAAAAATGCAAGCCGTTCAGACAAATTACAGGCCGAATGGTATGACATCAATTGTAACCCTCACCTGGAGCCCCGGGACAGGCACAACATCATGCTCAATCGTTTGCGCCAGGATCTCATTGCAGAATGCAAGGTTGTTAACAGTGAATTGTCCGCACTGGTGGATGAAATAGCCGCTGAAATACAACAAAACATTCCATCTCAAACCCGGCCCGGACCACTCAGCCACTCAGCATCACATCGATTCTTTGCTCATAAGGAAAAATCAGAGCGTCTGAATACTGCCGTAAATAAATTCAGGCAATCTCCACCCAAACCGGCGCATGATCTGACGGACGATCAGCTTTCCGAGGCTCTTTATCGATAGCGCTTGCAAGGCAATCCCCAAGCAAGGCGTCACTCAGTAATATATGGTCAATGCGCAAGCCACGGTTGCGACGAAATCCTGCAGCGCGATAATCCCACCAGCTGTATGATTTTTCTTCCTGCGCAAAATGACGAAAACTGTCATGCAACCCCAGCGCCAGCAACCCGGCAAATGCCTGTCGTTCCAGAGGACTGACCAGTACGCACCCTTCCCACTCCTGTGGATCATATACATCGCGATCTTCAGGGGCGATATTAAAATCACCCACCACCGCCATGCGGGGATGCAATGTCAGTTGCTGTTTGATGAAAGCTGTCACTGCTGGCAGCCAGGTTAATTTATAATGATATTTTTCCGATCCAACTTCCGACCCGTTCGGCACGTATAGATTCACAAGGCGAATGTCGCCGATCGTTGCCGCCAGAATACGCCGCTGTGGGTCAGGAAAATCCGGCAGATCAGTGACAACATCCTGAATCGGCAGCCGGCTGATAATCGCCACGCCGTTATAGGTTTTTTGTCCGGAAAACACCACATGAAACCCGCGTTCGGTAAAGGCAGCAACTGGAAATTGATCATCCGTGAGTTTGGTCTCCTGCAGGGCCAGAACATCCACCCGGGAAGATTCAAGCCACGCCAGCACTTGCTCCAGACGGACTTTCAATGAATTGACATTCCAGCTGGCCAGCTTAAGCACAAAACTCTCCCTGATAATCAATCAACAACGGTGCATGATCAGAAAACGGCGTGTCACGATAAATAGCAACATCCTGCACCCGTTCTGCCAAGCCCGGAGTTATCACCTGATAATCAATCCGCCAGCCAACATTATTCGCACGCGCCTGCCCGCGATTCGACCACCAGGTGTATTCTTCTTCAGCCTGATTACGCACCCGGAACGCATCAACAAAACCCAGTTCATCAAACAACTGATCCATCCAGGCACGTTCTTCAGGTAAAAACCCTGAATTCTTTTGATTGCCCCGCCAGTTTTTAATGTCTATTTTTTTATGGGCTATGTTGTAATCACCACAGATAATCAATTCACGACCATCCGCTTTCAAAGCCTGTAAATGATCGGCAATACGGGCAAGAAAATCGTATTTAACCACTTGCCTCTCATCTCCGCTGGTTCCGGAGGGAAAATATATCGACAGGACACTCAGGCCAGGATAATCAAACTGGATATAGCGCCCTTCTGTATCGCAATAATCAAACCCCAGACCTTTAATCACCTGCAACGGCTTTTTACGCGCATATATAGCAACGCCACTGTAGCCTTTTTTTACTGCATCATAGTATTCACAATGAAATTCTTTCGGGAAAAACACCGGCTCGGATATGAGTTGCGCCATTTGAGCTTTGGTTTCCTGAATGCAAACAAAATCGGCGTTTTGTAATTGCAGCCAGTCGTAAAAACCCTTGCGGGCAGCCGAGCGTATTCCATTTGCGTTGAAACTAATGACTTTCATAACTGTTTCACAGCAATTCGTGCCAGTCGCTCACCCAGGTTTTTTGCCAGGGTTATTTCATCCTGACTCAGCGGCAAATCATTCGCCACCCCGGCAACATGCGTAACGCCGTATGGCGTGCCGCCCCCATGGGTTGTATTTAATGCAGGCTCTGTATACGGCGAACCCAGTAGCAGCATGCCATGATGCAACAAAGGCAGCATCATGCTGATGAGCGTTGTTTCCTGCCCTCCGTGCATGGATGCCGAGGATGAGAATACACACGCCGGCTTGTTCACCAAATCACCGGTCAACCACAATTCCGAGGTGCCATCCAGAAAATACTTCATGGGTGCGGCCATATTGCCAAACCGGGTCGGGCTACCCAGAGCAAGGCCTGAACATCCCCGCAAATCATCCAGTGTTGCATATGGCGCGCCCCTATCGGGAACGGGCTTGTCCACAGCCTCACAGGTTGTTGAAACAGCAGGAACCGTGCGCATGCGTGCTTCAATACCATCAACCCGCTCCACTCCACGGGCAATGTATTGTGCCAGCTGAGCGACTGAGCCTGTGCGTGAATAGTACAGCACCAGAATCCATGGCTTGGTCATAAATACAATCCTTACAAAATATATCGTGTCAAATCTTCATCCTGGATCAATTTACCCAAATGAATTTGCACATAGTTTGCATCAACACAAACGTCCTCACCGGATTTATCTGTTGCATCAAACGACACCACTTCAAGCAGACGTTCCATAACCGTATATAAACGGCGCGCGCCAATGTTTTCGGTGCTTTCATTAACTTGCCATGCCACTTCAGCAATTCGTCGAATACCCGTGTCATCAAAACGCAATTGCAAACCTTCTGTTGCCATCAAGGCAATGTATTGCTCGGTTAAAGACGCGTTGGGCTCTGTCAAAATACGCACAAAATCATCCACAC
>CAZDYY010000058.1:6927-8224 GCA_964509745.1 uncultured Legionella sp.
CACACTCAAGGCAGACAATTCAACACGAATTGGCAAACGGCCCTGTAATTCGGCAATCAAATCCGACGGTTTTGCGACATGAAATGCGCCCGAGGCGATAAACAAAATATGATCCGATTTAATCATGCCATATTTGGTTGATACGGTTGATCCTTCGACCAGCGGCAATAAATCACGCTGCACGCCTTCACGTGACACATCCCCACCCTGATCAGACCGCTTGGCGACCTTGTCAATTTCATCAATAAACACAATGCCGTTTTGCTCAACACTCTCAATGGCACGAATCTTGATATCTTCTTCATTGATCAGTTTGCCGGCTTCTTCTTCTGTCAGGATTTTCATGGCCTTGCGAACAGGCATCTTGCGCGTTTTGGTTCGGCCAGGACCCATTTGCTGGAACATGGATTGCAACTGATTGGTCATTTCTTCCATACCAGGCGGTGCCATGATTTCCACACCAATGGGGGTCGCCATGATTTCAATTTCAATCTCGTCATTATCCAGCATGCCTTCACGTAACTGTTTACGAAAAACCTGTCTGGTCGACGTATTTTTTTCAGTCTCCGTGGCGCCACGCGCAGGCGGCAGCAAAATATCCAGGATGCGTTCCTCAGCGGCATCTTCAGCGGATTGCTGAACTTTTTTGATCGCCAGCTCCCGTTCCTGCTTGATGGCAATATCAGCCAGATCGCGGATGATCGAATCCACATCGCGGCCAACATAACCAATTTCAGTGAATTTTGTCGCTTCAACCTTGATAAATGGCGCCCCGGCCAATTTTGCCAGCCGTCTGGCAATCTCGGTTTTACCCACCCCGGTTGGCCAAATCATCAAGATATTTTTGGGCATGATTTCCTCGCGCAGCATGTTGTCCTGAATTTGCATGCGCCGCCATCGGTTACGCAGGGCTATTGCCACAGCACGTTTGGCAGAATCCTGGCCAATAATATATCGATCCAGCTCTTCAACAATCTCACGCGGCGTCATTACCGTCATGGTTTTTAAATTAGAATCACTCACAGTCGCTATCCAGTTCTTCAAGGGTTAAATTATGGTTGGTGTATATGCAAATATCACCGGCAATGTTCAAACTTTTTTTCACAATATCCATCGCGGATAATTTGGTATTGGCCAGCAAGGCGCGCGCAGCAGCCTGGGCATACGGCCCGCCGGACCCAATCGCCATGATCCCCTCTTCCGGCTCAATCACATCGCCATTTCCAGTAATAATCAGGGATGCTTTACTGTCCGCAACGGCCATCAACGCTTCCAGTCGACGCAGGAACTTGTCTGT
>CAZDYY010000059.1:0-8209 GCA_964509745.1 uncultured Legionella sp.
GGTGTTCACGTTCAACCAGAATGGGTGTTCATTTTGGGCCAGAATATGCAACCTTGATACGTGAACACATAAACAGGATGCTTTCCTTCCTGCTTCATCAAAATAGCAATTGCATCTTGATTTAGCGGCACAGGGATTGCTCGACCGGTTTTAGACTCCTCAGGATGAACCAGCACGTGCCGTCGAATCAAATCAACATCACACCACTTTAATTCAGTTACGTTAGACTGACGCAATCCTGTAGCCAGTGTAAAACAAGCCATATCCTGTAAATGCCCCGGTAACTCATCCAGCAAGCGTTCCGCTTCTTTATAAGTTATCCAGCGAATTCGGTGATTATCTTCCTTACGCATACGAACAGCAGGCACGACACTAAGCCAACCCCATTCCTTATGCGCTCGACGTAAAATCGCACGAACCACCTCGAGCATTCGATTCACCGAAGCAGGCGAAACGCCTGTAGATTCCTTTTTCCTGGCGATATTTTCAATCATATCGGTTGTAATATCGGACAGGTAAGTGGTCTTCAAGAATGGCTCAACCCAACGCAAATGAAACCGCCAATCTACTGATTAAAATTCTCCCCCAAATTGGTGTAATCGGCCACACACAAGTATCCATATATGCCGCTCTTGAGCACTTGATCAGAACCAAGCTTCGTGAAAAAGAAATGTACTTCCCTGACATGAAAAAAAAACCCACTCAAAATCCAACAGCCAAATGGGTCTTTTCATGCTTTGCAGGCGTTCATGAACTCAGTGTTGGCGCGGATATTAAGGTGATTCTCAATCTGAATGAAAGGCAAAAGATTATCTTGAACTGTTTAGGAGACCGCTACTGGGGTGTTTATTCGTAAAATCGGGTGCGGAATCCGGGCCTTACCAGCAATAGGAGTATTTAAAGAATTGAAAACAGATTGACCCGATACCCCAAGGTCCCCAGGAAACAAAAGTCCTCCATTATTTCGATTCAGAAGTTTTCTGAGCGGATGATCTCTATTGAATTTCACCTGATCACCAAATCTTCTACTAATTGTTAGCTCTGTAAGACTGTGATTGACAGACAGCGCATCTACAAAACAATTCAGTATTCCCTCATCACTATAGTCCGAATATAGAGGGTCAATTACAAGATACAGCTTTTTTATATGTGTATTTAACTTAAGAGCTTCAGTAAACCGGATTATTGAAGATGGATAATAAAGGGCAAGCACAGCCTTGTATCTGGAATCAATTACTTGCAATGGGGTATTTTTAGCTATTAATTCGGCAAGATAATCTATCGTATTTCCACACCTGTTATTGGTGTTAATTAGATTAAGAGATTGCAAGGTTTGACTTTTTATTAATTGCGGCATGTACTCGGAAATATTATGTTCGTTAATGGTTAACTCTTTAAGATTTGCAATATCACGGATCAAATCATGAGTGATTCTTGAGAAAGTTAGCTTCGCGGATTGTGGTTCCACATTGTTTGGTTTTACAAAAGGAACGTGTTTCTCAGTTTTGAGCACGACTTGTTGGAAAACAGTCATGCGGCCAATCTGTGGGATCGGTCTTTGTTGTCCACAATAACTCCAATGAGCACCAGAAATATTTAAATTAGCAACACGGCAGTTCGGATCGTCCTCAAACCCCACATAAAAATCTCCTCTGCCAGCCCAACTTAAATGCAATTTGACACGAAAAATCTTTCCTAACATATCCAGCTCCGGATCAGCACCCCATCGCGGCGTGTCGTCTGCATCAGTGGCTGATTGTGCAATAGCTTGCATATAGGCCATGAACCCCGTATCAAGCCACCATTTTTCCATTGCATTTTTTTGTTGAACAATATCTTTTGGGCTCTCTTCTCGAATCCTCCACCACTTACTACCAATAAAATCATGGATGTAGAAGGTATCTCTATGCGGAAGTAGAAGAGAAAGGGGATTCTCGTTCATCATGACTAACAGGTTTTCAAGGAGAATATGCCTGTATTCATGAGTATGAACATTAATTGAAGCAATGTAATCGCAAATTTTTATGGAGAGAGGATTTGGCAGTACCCCGATTTTTATAAAATCAATGTTAGATTCTTGAACCAGCGCATGCATTTTTTGGGAATCAAGTTTCTGCGTTTTCCAAGTATTGCCATAGCTATTTCCATAAAACCAATAATCATCGCCATACTGAATTAATGTGGGTTTTTTAACAATTAACGTTGGAATCCGGACTTCGAGCTCTGACAAAGGTGGCACAAACTCTTCTGTAGGGGCAGGAGATGTTTCAGGATCCATTAATAGCAAGGAAAGATCGTAGCCATATCGCTTCTGCGAGTCAGACATTGCTTCAACCACCATTTGACGCAAAACTTGAGCCAGCTTTTTTTGTAAATCGTCCAAACCCTGGGTGGTAAGATTTGCAAATAAATCAAGCGTTTCTTGAGTACTTCGAGTAGTCCCAAATTGCTTCATTAACTGCGTATTTAACAACTCTGTATATCGTATTATGTCGGCATTGTTCGATGGTGTGGTCAGAAAACAATCCCGTAAAAACAATACAAAAGCATTATAGGCACAATTTCCATCTGCCAAGGCAGGTTGATTAATTGACGTGTTACTGACTGGAAACATTTTAGAAAGCACGATAAAATCTCCAATTAAATTAAATTGGTGCAATTATGTCACATTTTAAATATTATGTCAACTTTTAAAACATATAGGCCCAAGTAAAAACATACACGCGCAAGCGCGTTGGCGGGGTCTTGCTTTTTTCCGTGCGGGTCGAGTAATCACTCCTCAGTAATGAGGGGTGGTTACTCGATTCTTAAGTAAAACCCGACACCTCATTCTTGTGACGACCTCTCAAGATTGAGCCCCTATTCTCTGTAGCAACACACCAGGTGCCCCAATATCAACAACATGAATTTCACCCAAATACTGTTTGGCCCTGGAATTCAAAAATCCCTTCTTTAAACCAACCATCATCAGTGTATGCTTGGCAAAAACCGCCATTCCCAATGGTTCGCCTGTATCACAATCCAGTCCGGAAGGAATATCAATCGATAACACATTTTTTGCGGCATTATTGATTGCACTAATAATGGTATCGTACGGCGGTTTAATTTGTCCTCGTAATCCAGTTCCAAATAATGCATCAACTATCCAGTCCGCTTCCGATAAATCTGATTGCAATGTATTTAGTTTTTCATGGGTCAGAATCTTGATGGGTATTTCTGATTTCGTCACAATGTCAAAATTTGTTTTTGCATCACCATTGAGCGTATCGGGATCGGTGAACAATAATATTTGTACTGGAATATTATTATTGCTGAGATGGCGGGCTACAACAAACCCATCCCCTCCGTTATTTCCTCCTCCGCAACAAATGACAACTTTTCCAGTACGTTTTAACTTTAAAATATAATCAACAATCCCACGACCGGCATTTTCCATCAGGACAATACCAGGTATGCCATATTTTTCCATGCATAGCCTGTCGATCGATTGAGGTTCATAAGTTAAACAGTATTAGTCCGATAAAGAACAAATAAGAGCTGGTTTATTTTTGCGACACTGACGCCATTAGTTACACCAATGGCGTCAGTGTCGCAACAAACCTTGAGACTGTGAGACTAGCAAGACACTTAAATTTTTGAAACGTTCAAAGGCGTTTTATGAAAGTCTTTAGCGAATTCTGATGCTGTTATGGGTTTTGGTGGGATAATCATCCCACCCCAGTTTCCTGTGCAAGTATAATTAAACAGGTTGTACGCATTTATGAAATTAGACAAGACATTAAATGTACTGTTGATAAATTGGGCTCCGGCAGTGTTAAGCATCTTATTAGGGACTAGCCCAAATGTAGTGGCATCGGTTAGGGCTAAAGCAAGGCCTACCGTTCCAACAAAAATAGTCCAGCCTATGTTAACAAAGCCTAGTCCTGTCAAACACAAGCCACCCACTGCGCTACCCAGTCTTTTGATAAAGTCCATGTTTTTTTCCTTGATTGAATGTGCTTAATCTGGGATACGCAAATATTATGCTTGCTCTGTCCGGCCTGCTTCGTAAAGTTTAATCGCATTTGCAAGCAATAAATTCGCTTCTTCATTAAAACGGTTTTGTTTATCAACCAATGCAAAAAAATCTTTTTCATCAAGGGGTAATTTATTTTTTTTAGCCATGTCCAGATTGATTTCATTATAGGTTTTTTTGATATCGTTTATTCCCTCATCTATTTTTTCAATGGCTATTGATTGGGTCGTTTGAAAAGATTTAATCAAAGAGAGGTATAGTGGTGTTTTGATTTTTAGGGAAATTAAGAAATCAGCCGTTTCGCCAGCCAAATGTCTTAATGTTCGAGAAGACTCGTCCAGTTCATTATAAAATTTCTGATTTTTAATCACATCCAATGAACCTTTGAATGTTGAGTTTTTTTTGTCCACGGCACACTCCATTGTAAAATTTTCTTGGGCTCAGTAATATTGTATTAATTAGATAAACAAGTCAACTCAGTCGCGGACTCAACCCCCACCATAAACCATAATAACTTGCATTCTGGATTTGATTTGATCGCCCCGACTGGATTTGAGGGGTAGAGGAATCAGTATATGCGGTTTTCCTAATGCCAATATTTCGTAAAGTGAATTTGCCCCAGCACGTGAAATAACAAGGTCCGTTGCAGCGAATAAATCAGCCAGCTCGGCATTGGCATATTCAAATTGACGGTATCCAGATGCCTGCAAACCGTGATATCTTTTACACCAGGTGTTCACTTTCAGTCAATTTTCCTCGTATTTTTCTCATGGATTCCCCTTTTAAATTTAATCGATGAGCATTATGAACCAGTCGGTCGAGAATGGCGTCTGCGAGAGTGTTATCACCAATACAGGCATACCACTGATCAACAGGAAGCTGACTGATGATTACTGTGGATGCATTGAAGCTGCTATTGCAGAAATTAGTCATGGAAAGGGTATTAAATATGATATTGACGTTGTTGATGCTACATTAAAACTGATTAAAAAAAATAAATTACCTGTTGTCAATCAGCACTGAACTCATTGGCAAGCACGTACCAAAGCCCTGGCCAATTACAGTCAATTAAAGAAAAGGAATAATCCATGAGTCCTTATTGTTTCATTTTTGGCTTTGGCTACACCGCCAAAGCACTCGCCCCCAGGCTGGTTGCACAAGGTTTTAAGGTCATTGGAACCTCTCGCACGCCTGACGGGCAAGAGCAAAATAATTTGGACATCAAGGTAATTGATTTCGATTCCCCTGATATGGAGCAGTACTTAAGCCTGGCAACACATCTCTTGATTTGTATCCCTCCTGCCAGCACATTGAGTGACATCGCGTTCATTAAATACAGTGACTTAATCAAAAAACAGGCACCCCATCTAACATGGGTTGGTTATCTTTCATCCACCGGGGTTTATGGAAACCATGAGGGAAATTGGGTCAGTGAAAAAAGCGAGTGCATCCCACATACACCAACCGGAATTGCACGGCTAAAAGCAGAGCAGGCCTGGTTTTTCCTTGGCCAGAAGTATCGTTTGCCTCTTCATGTTTTCAGGTTGTCAGGCATCTATGGGTCTGGAAGAAACGTGCTTGAGCGCTTGATGCATGGCAAAAAAGAGACTGTTCTAAAAAAGAATCAGGTTTTTTGTCGCATCCATGTGGACGATATTATCACGACCATTCTTGCTTCAATCCAGTTACCCAATCCCTTGTCAATTTATAATGTCTCTGATGATGAACCTGCACCCGCTCATGTGGTTGACCAATTCGCCGCCAATCTTCTTCATCGAGAACCGCTTCCTTTAATTTCATTTTCAGACGCTCACTTGTCCCCAATGGAACACGAGTTCTATGCCAATAACCGGCGAATTTCCAATTTAAAAATTAAAAAGGAGTTGGGTGTTGTTTTGAAATACCCAACATATAAAGAAGGATTAACTCATATTTGGAGAACTGATTTTGCACTTGAATAAGCCAATGAAACTAGTATTATGGATTGGGCTCTTTGAAAGCATAGGCTTTTTAATGGGTTTGCTCACTCAGGCTAATATTTACCCCTGGTACGAGCATCTTAATAAATCTTCCTTGACGCCTCCCGGGATTGTTTTTTCGATTGTTTGGACCTTGTTGTATGCACTGCTTGCAATCATTGCCTGGCTTTTATCAAGTCAAAACAAAGCGGTTTCTAAAAAAATAACGTTGCTTTTCGCATTACAAATGCTGATGAACTGGGCCTGGACACCCCTGTTTTTTGTGCTAAACTGGATGATTACAAGTGCGCTTTGGCTTGTTGGTTTAACCTGTTTGAATGTGCCCTTGATCATTGAAGCTAAAAAAACGCACAAAGCCATTGCCTGGTTATTAAGTCCTTACCTGATTTGGCTGATTTTTGCGTCGTACCTCAATGTGGTTATTGCATTAATGAATTAAAGGGGTTAAATCATGAATATTCTCATTGAATTCCAGCATCCAAATTCTGCCAGCAGGTCTCGCTAAGGGCAACCTGCATGCTGATTAACACAACACGGTATTATCCTGCAAAATAATCACAGAAAATTGAATTGATACCAATTGTGACAGGCCAGATCTTGTTTTCCTTGAAAAGCAAGATCTGACTCCGATGCCCGGGATCACCTCTAGACACCTTGAAAGTACTTTGGCAAATAACTTGATTCATCTGCCGTTTGCTGTGATGTATCATATGCCGTTGCAGTGCTTGACAGAATTTGATTACGGCTGACAGGTATCATCGGAGTATTCGCCAGTTTGATCGGCTGCGCCAACTCTGATATTTCCGGATCAGAAGAAATGGTAAAACCAGTCAAGTCGCATAATCGGGTGTACATTCGAGCGGGTTTCCTTGCATAAAAGAAAGCCATTTTTGCTTTGGATAACATGATTCTCTCCACTATGGATTTTTAAATAACGGATGCGCTATTTTCGCTATCGACTCACCCCTGAAGGGGCGCGAAAATCAAACAGCCATCCACTCCAGGGGCGAAGAGATAAAGACAAGAATCACATGACGAACAACATGAGAGACTGCAAAATCAGAGACAATGGCATTCCGCAAAGAGCGTGTCTTTGTAGAAAATTCGCTTGTCAACTGACTATAAGCATTCATCGAAAAAACTCAAATCTGAACGATACCTCACCTTGAGGTATACTTTAAAAACAAATTAACATTTATTAAACAAATCGTCAAATATTATTTGACCAATAAATATAATAATCGACAACAAACCGTATTGTTTGATATTATGATCAAATTGCCCTTTTAATGACACAAAATGACAAGTTTGCCATTATCCAGTGAGTTGATTGTAAAGATAAAGTCCGCTATCGATACAAGTGATCTGAACTTTCTGCAAAGTTTGAGCATTAACGACACACAATGGCTGAACAAGCCAGTTTGCAGCGAAGGTCAGACTGCAATTCATTATGCATGCAAGCATGGTTATTTTGCTGTACTGAAATGTTTACTGGGAATAAACCCGAAATTAATATATCAGACAGACCCTTTTGGCCAAACCCCTTTGCTTTGGGCGGCTGCTCATGGTCATTTCGATATTGTTGAACATCTTATCTCAAGAAATGCCGGGCTGAATGCAAAAACCTGCAAGCCGAGTGAACCTCAACATGGTTACACGGCGCTGTTTTGGGCTATCGAACGTGGTCATGACAACATTGCGAAATTGTTATTGTCCCGGAATAATATCTGTATCGACTCTTTCCGCTGCCACGCAGTCCATGTTGCTGTAAAATTCAATCGGCTTGAGATACTGCAAGTATTGCTCACCAAATTCCCTGAATCACTGAATCAAACAACGGGGATTCTTGATCTTACGCCATTAATACTAGCTGCGATTATGGGCAATATGGAAATTGTAAAGTTTCTCATTACCCGGGAAAATATCCGTCTGGATGCAAAAACATATGATCCAACCAGTGAGTCTCATGAATTTACCGCCCTGCATTGGGCCTCGGCGAGTGGCCATTATGAAATTGTCGACTTGTTATTGAAGGCCAATTGTCCCATCACCTCTGCAGGAGGGGGCAAGTATCCGATACATCTTGCTGTAAAATATAATTGCCTTGAAGCAGTCAAATTAATGGTTGAAGCCATTCCCGGCTGCTTGAATCAAAAGGATTATCTGGAACAAACTCCGTTGATTCGTGCAATCGGATATGGTCGCACAAGCATTG
>CAZDYY010000060.1:0-8178 GCA_964509745.1 uncultured Legionella sp.
TGCCAAATCCATGAAACGTGCGATTGCTGACACGGAAAGTGCGCAAAGCAAGAAAAGCAAAATCAATGCCAATCAGGTTCTGGCTCTAACCACGGGGCTGTGTTTGTTGATTATTTATGCCATGTTTCGAAAATCAGGGCTGACTTGATGAGTTTACTCAATGATATGCTACAGGATTTAAGCAAGATAGAGCCAGCCCGCTCGGCGATCTTTCAGGCGCCCCTGTTAAGCCAGCAAAAAGACCACACAGGGCTCCTAACGAAGATTTTTCTGTCTGTTGCCGGTGCTCTGCTGTTTTCCGGTGCGATCTGGATGTTTTGGCCAAAGCATATCAAATTATCGGCGCCACGAACGGTAGAACCTGTGCGCCTGGTTTCAGAGATAGCCCCGGTCCCCGTATTTCCCCTTGCATCCTGGATAGCCTCACTGCCCAAGGCACCGCAGGCTGCTCCAGCCATATCCGATTCCCTGTTGCCTGTCACCGCCAGTGTTTCAGACGCGTTTAGTCCCGATACAGCGCATAAAGCTTCAGATGAATATGTCCTTGCACATGAAGAGATGAACTTTCCAACCCGGGATGCATGGTCAGACGAGCAACTGAATAATGCACTGGAAGCCATTCAGGACGGCAATGATCCGCGTGCAATGGATTTACTGGAGCAGGTTCTGACGCGAATTCCGGCTTCTGTTGAAGCGCGGGAAAATCTGGCGGCGCTATATTTGTCTCATTCGGAGCTGGCCCGGGCATATGATCTTCTGGATGAAGGATTGAAACTGGACCCACATAATCTTCGGTTGACGATCATGAAGTGCCGCTTGCTCATTGAGGAAGGCCAGCAACGGGAAGCATTGGCTTTGCTGGAAAAATTTAACCCGGATATCAACAAGGTGCCTGAATATTATGCCATGATGGCGGCAATATTCGAGGCCCTGAATCGAATGAATGAGGCGGGGAGTATTTATCAGGCCCTCATCAGAGTTGATCCGGCAAATGGACAATACTGGCTGGGTCTGGGTATAGCACTGGAGCACAAACGCTCGATTCAACAGGCAACCGAAGCCTACAAGCGTGCGAGCCAGAGCGAGAACGTTCCACCCGCTGTGCGAACTTATGCGGAAAGCAGGCTGAGGATTTTGCAAGGATAAACGTCATGCGACACAAGGATCTGGGACAACTATTACTGGAAGCAAGGCTTATCAATCAGGAAACGCTGGATAAAGCCCTTGAGCTGCAAAAAAAGAGCAATTCTAAATTCGGCGAGACGCTGGTCTCGATGGGCGCTGTCACCGAGAACGAATTGCTCAAGCTGTTATCAAAGCAATTAAACATTCCGATTATCGATTTGTATTTTTATGATTTTGATATGAGTCTGGTGAACCTTCTGCCCGAGAGTTATGCCCGCGAATACAATGCGATAGTCCTGGGTCGTAAAACCAATGCCCTGCTGGTGGGCATTGTTGACCCGATGGATATTAATGCCATCGATGCCATTTCCCGAATTCTGAAGCAACCCATTGCAACGGCGATTGTCGGGAAAACAGCCTTGCTGTCGATTTTTAACCGGGTATATCGGCGAACCAAGGAAATCGTTCATTTTGCAAAAGAGCTGTCTGTTGAACTGGGTGAGGATTTAGACAAGTCTTCGGATCAGTTGTTTGATGCGAATGAAGATGTTGCTGATTCAAGGGCCCCCGTCGTCAAATTGTTGTACTCCCTGTTTCGGGATGCCATTCAGGCCAATGCGTCAGACATTCATATCGAGCCTGATGAACATGTCCTGCGTATTCGCTACCGTATTGACGGCATTCTCAATGAATATGTTTTTGATGAAAAGCGTATCGCTGTAGCCCTTGTTCAACGGCTAAAACTGCGGGCAAATCTGGATATTTCCGAGCATCGAAGTCCACAGGATGGTAATTTCAGCTTTGAGATGAATGGTCAGGCTCACGATGTCCGTTTGTCGACTATCCCCACGGTACATGGCGAATCACTGGTGATGCGTTTGTTGAGGCAGTCTTTCGTCGTGGAGGATTTGTCGGAGATGGGCATGAGCAAGGAAATGCTTGCGCGTATTGAGGTGATTTCCATGTTGCCGTTTGGAATGCTACTGGTCACCGGCCCGACAGGAAGCGGTAAATCAACGACACTGTACAGCCTTTTGTCCAAGCTGAATACACCGGAACGTAAAATCATTACCGTTGAAGACCCGGTGGAATATCATATTCCGCGTGTGAGTCAAGTCCAGGTGAACCCGGTCATCGATTTAACCTTTGCCAAAGTCTTGCGATCAATTTTAAGGCAAGATCCGGATGTGATCATGGTGGGAGAAATACGGGACTCCGAAACCGCCCTGATCGCCATGCGGGCTGCGATCACCGGCCATCTTGTGCTGGCAACGCTACATACCAACAGCGCCTGGAGTTCGGCCATGCGCTTGATTGACATGGGAAGCGACGGGTTTATGGTTGCTGCAGCGGTCAAGGCGATTGTTGGCCAGCGGCTGGTGCGTAAACTATGTAAAGCATGCGCTGTGGAACACGAGCCGGATGAACTGGAACAGGCGTGGTTCAAGTCCCTGAACGTTGATCCTGCCACGATCCAGTGCAAGGATGCAAAAGGGTGCTCGCATTGTGGTTCCCGCGGTTATCTTGGTCGTGTCGGGGTTTATGAGTTGCTGGTGCTGGATAATGAGATGATGACGGCTTTGCGATTGAACGATGTGACCCGGTTTGTAAAAGCGGTTACCAATTGTGAATCATATAAACTGTTGGCACAATCTGTGCTGGATCTGGTTAGAAATGGCGTGACTTCAGTTAATGAGGCAATTCGGGTAGTGGGGCCAATGGATGAAGCATTTAAATATTGAGTAACAGACGATGCCAGAATACAGTTTTACTGCACTCGAAAAAAACGGGAAAAAAATATCAGGCAAGCGCAAGGCGGGATCTGCTGATGAGCTGGCCGCTATTTTGC
Source organism: uncultured Legionella sp. (assembly GCA_964509745.1). Lineage (GTDB taxonomy): Bacteria > Pseudomonadota > Gammaproteobacteria > Legionellales > Legionellaceae > DDPF01. The sequence continues at coordinate 2,975 of CAZDYY010000060.1, forward strand.
ATGCAGAATCACTTGTCCCGATTGAAATTAATCAGGCTGGATCCATTCAGCAAAAAAAGGGATTTTCACTTTCATTACCTGATTTTTTGCTGGCGCCAGTTTCGGGAAAGGAATTGCAAATGTTTTGCGGGCAAATGCATATCCTGCTGAAGGTAGGGATTCCCATCATTACTGCAATTACCCGTCTGATTGAAACATCCAGAGACAAGGCACTGATTCATGCCCTGAATCAGGTTTTGGTTGCATTAAATGAGGGCAGCAGTTTATCCGCAGGACTTGCCCGGTCCCCGAAAGTATTTTCAGGTTTTTTTGTTAACCTGGTACGGATTGGAGAAAATACCGGACAGCTGGATATGATTTTCAAATATCTGGCCGATTACGTTCGGCTGGATCTGGATACGAAAAAGCGCATCAAGACCGCTTTTCGCTATCCAAAAATGGTTGGAATGGGGCTTTTGGTCGCTTTGCTGATTGTGAATACTTTTGTCATTCCAGCATTTGCCAAGTTGTTTACGCAGTTTCACGGTGTTCTGCCTCTGCCAACCCGAATTCTGGTCGGCACATCCGATTTTTTTGTGAATAACTGGTATTTTCTGATCATTGCTGTGGTGCTGCTGATTGCAGGCTTTCGCCATGCGATTAAAACGCCCGCAGGGATTCTTGTCTGGGCCCGGTTCAAGCTGCGCATGCCTCTCACGGGCTGGATTTTACAGCGCATCATTATTGTGCGCTTCGCTAAATTATATGCGATGGTATTACGCGCCGGTCTGACCGCAGCGCGAGGGATTGAGCTGGTGGGGGAGTCAACCAATGACCCGTTTCTGACCCAGAAACTCAAGGCATCTTCAGAGCTTGTTTCACGCGGCAACACCATTGCAAGTGCCATTGAACAGACGAATTTTTTTCCACCACTGATGATTCAGATGATTACCCTCGGTGAGGAGTCAGGTAAAATTGAAGTACTGCTTGAGGATGCTGCCAATTTTTATCAGGGTGAGTTGACGTTTGATCTTGACCGGATGAGTGAAATGATTGAACCTATATTGCTGGTTATCGCAGGTGGCTTTGTTCTTGTGCTGGCGCTGGGTATTTTCCTTCCAATGTGGGACATGGCAAGTCAAATGAGGTAAAAATGTAATAGTTTTTGTAAGTTTTACTTACTTGAACTATACTTTTAAGTGGGATAATGGGATTTTTAGCCAGGAGGTTGTTTTCATGAAAGCGCAAAAGGGTTTTACCTTGATTGAATTGGTCATGGTGATTGTTATCATTGGTATTTTGGCTGCAGTGGCAATACCGAAGTTTATTGATTTGTCAGGCAATGCTCAACAAGCGTCTATCAACGGTTTTGGTGGTGCTTTGGGTACGGCGGCATCAATTAACTACGCGTCTTGCGCTGCATCAAATCAGGTTGCAGGAGCCAATGCGGTGAAAGTGAGTAAATGCTCGGATGTTGCGGCATTGATTGTACCACCACTCACTTTGGGAGCAGCAGGGGCCGCAGTTGCAGGATCGTATAATCTTGCAGCCGACACTGCCGCAGCGACCAATGGCACCCAGGCCACATGCACCCTGCAATACAAGTCCGGTAGTACAACCTATACTGCGACTTATACTGTTATCGGTGCCTGTAACTAAAGTCTGATATCAAAAGGGGGCATCAAGCCCCCTTTTTTTGTTTGGAGACTACATGCGCTATCGAAGGGAGGCTGGATTTACCATCATCGAGCTGGTCGTTGTTATCATCGTGCTGGCCATCATTGCCATAGCGGTGTTTTCCAGATGGCCTTCGGGCAGTATTAATCTCGGGGCGCAGGCAAAGGCCCTGGTCAGTGATATACGCTATGCACAGAATTTATCGGTCACTTCAGGCCAGCGGTATTATTTGAGGATATCACCACCTGCTACGTACACAATTTCCAATTATGCAGGCTCTGGTTTGACGACCTACACATTATCCTCCGGCATGACATTTGGCACGTTAACGAACCTGCCGAATTCCCTGGTTGCATTTGACGGGCAAGGCACGCCATACACCAATCTCACCATGCCTGGGGCAGCTCTTGCAGCAACGGCCACTATCCAGCTTAAAGCCCAGGATGGTTCGAGCACTAACGTAACGATTACACCTGGAACAGGTTTGGTGGGTCCATGATGAAAAAATCTGCCGGGTTTAGTTTGATTGAACTGATTATATTCATTGTTATCATGGGGATCATTGTCGGCGGGATTATTGCCGGACTGATGGTGACCCTGAATAAAACCTCGTCAATTGAACAACAAAGTCCGGCAGTCGAGTCGGCAAGCCAGTGTCTGGAATGGTATTTAAGTACGCGATACAGTCAGGGATACGAAAGTATAGCCTGTCCCTCAACAACAGTTCCGGCTGTTTGTACCGTACCGGCAAATTATACCATTGCAGTCAATGTCAGCTGTGTTTCAATGTATGGATCTGCGAACTATAAACAAGTGGTCGTAACGGTGGGAGGAAAGGGTAATGCCGTTGTTTCACTCATTATGGCTAACTATTGACATGAAAAATATGAGTCATTCTGCAATATTTGGCCGGACAGCAAGCCCTTCTTCGACGTCCCGCGGCTTGACCGCGGGATCCAGTGAAGCTGCCATGCTCATGGATCCCGCGGTCAAGCCGCGGGACGTCGGGTGTAGATTGAGGGCTGGGCAGATGCAGCGTGGTTTCACCTTGATTGAAATGATCATTGTGATGGTCATCATGGGTATTCTGCTGGCAACAGGCGTAAAATTCTTAACCATGGGATTCAATGCCTGGTCTCGCGGGCAGGGTTATGTTGATGCAGACAGTCAAGGGCGGGTTGCACTGAGCAGAATAGCCATGGATTTGCACAATTTGCGTTCCGCCCCGGATATTGCTACGGCCACGGCCACCACGCTGGCCTTTACTGATCTTTATGGTAATGCGGTCAGTTACCAGTTAAGTGGTACACAATTGCAACGCAACGGACTGGGTCTGGCCAATTATGTGCAAAGTATTAATTTTAGTTACTTCACCTGTGCCGGAGGCACATTAACGCCACCGGTTACCGGAGCCAATATTGCCTTGATCTGTTTCATTCAGGCCTCGCTGGTGATCAATGAAAACAGCAATTATAGTTTCTTCACAGGGGTGGCCTTATGGAATACGCTCTGAAACACCGGCAGCAAGGTTATTTACTGGTGCTGGCCATTGTACTGGTGACCATTATGTCGTTTGTGGCATTGATCATGACCCGGCTGGTGTCCAATGAGGCGAAAATGTCAGCGAATTTGACCCAGTCAAAACAGGCATTGTATCTCGCGGTGTCAGGACTTGAGATTGCCAAACACGATTTGACCCAGTCAGGGGTTCAGTGTGGCTCAATGGGCTCAAATCACAGTGCAGAATCCCTGTTTACCGGACAGTTTTCCGTATCCGGGTTGCAAACAACGGCATCCTCCACCCTGGCTTCGGATATCAGCAGTAACAGCACAAGCCTTGTGCTGAACAGCACCGGCGGGTTTGCACCCATCGGGCTGGTTAAAATTGATGGTGAATACATTTACTATGCATCCGTTTCTGGCAATGTGCTGGGTGGCCTGAGCCGGGGCAAGGCTGGATCGACTGCCAGTTCGCATCTGTCTGGAGCAGTGGCGTATCAAAGCCAGTGTTACATCTCTTCCACTGGTGCCATTCCTTCCATGGCGTCAGCAACAGCTGTGAAAAGTACTGTGGGTGGTGTGGTGTGGATGGCGTCCTCGTTGTCACTGGGAGGCTATGCACCAGGCATCTCTTCTGCCAACGTGATTTCGGTGAAAGGCAATGGGACTATCATTAATCCTGATCCCAGTGTGGTCTTTCAGGGAGCAAATTTTGCCGGCTCTACCGCAGTGTCGACGGTAGCCAACGGGGTAACCTTTTCAGGCAGCGGCAGCACACAGGTCAATGACAGTAGTGGGAATTTAACTACCAGTAGTGATAAAAAAGATATTTTGGCAGATGTAACGATAAGCCCGTCTTTGTCTACTTCGCTGTTTCAGTCCTATTTTGGCCCCTCGGCCACCCCGGCCAGCATGCAGGCGCTTGCGACCAGTCAGGGTCAATATTATGCGTCCTTTAACCAGACTGCAATCAATGGTGTAACGAACAAGGTGATCTGGGTAAACGGCAATGCAAGTCTTTCAGGTAATCTGACCGTGGGTAGTGTCGCACAGCCGGTTGTGATGATCGTCAACGGAGATTTGTCGGTGAGTAATGGTCAGACCTTCACGATGTACGGGATTCTCTATGTGATGGGCAAGGTTGATGTGGGGAACGGGAATGCCACGATTACAGGTGAAGGTTCACTGGGTGCCGAGGGGACGATCACCATCGGTCCTGGCAATCCTGTTGTTTCAATGAGTGTGTCGCCTGGAGATCAGGTGATTAATTCAATTTATACCAATCTGGTGACCGGGGGCGGGACGTCAACGTTTATCACAAAAAATACGGGGATTCAGGTGGTTTATCCCTGAGATGGTGTGTTAATCGTTGTATGCACAGCGATAAAAGGCATTCAATGCCTGGGGATAATTGTTAAAATAACCAAACGGTTTGTATTTAACCGGCGGACAGTGTGGTTTTTTCTTCTCAAGGTGGCAACAGGACTGGCGGCTGATGATGCAACCCAGATGTTTGAACTTGTGATAGACAAGCCGGGTGCCCACCGTGTGAATGGTATAGTCAACACGGCGCTGTTCGTAACATACATAGTAAGCATTGTCCCGCGGCTCATAAGCTGGCGTCAGGGGCTCAGCTCTGGCATGACCGGCCAATAGCAAGGCAGCGCCTGGTAACAAGAACCATTTTCGGCAATTGCGCATAGAGATCCTTTCGATAGCACTATTTTCAATGCAGTTATAAATATATACTAGCAAGTATAGTGCACCACAGCAAACTCTTCGTGGTGAGAGCAACGATCAGACAAGGACGTTTATGTTTTGGCAAAAAAAACAGGAACTACCCGAACTATCCTTAAGTACATGCATGGATGAAACCAGTTATAGCCTTGCGGGAATTAAAAACAATCACATCGTTGTGTTCAGTCAGCGCCGTATGTTTGATGAGAAAACGAAACATTTGATGCCCAGACAACTGGCTGAGGATGTTGGGCGGCTTAATTTGCTGGCACACTCCTGCCAGCTGATTTTAACTCCCGGACAATACGAAT
>CAZDYY010000061.1:0-2534 GCA_964509745.1 uncultured Legionella sp.
GACCTTTTTCCGGTTCAACTCGCGGGACATACCCCGGGTAGCAAGCAAGGGCTGAACACAGTTTGCAAGATAAAGATGACCGCCGGCGGTTTCATGATAAAAAAGACACCGCTCCCCAACTGCATCCCGTGCCGCCAGCAAACAGTTTTTTTCCGGATCCCACAAAACAAAGGAAAATCCACCCGTTAGCTGTTTTACGCCGTTTTTGCCGTGAAGCAGATAAGCCCCGGCGATGAGTTTTGCAAAATCCTTGATTGCCGACTGATGATATAAACGCGCATCGGCGACAACCACCAGTCCCGCGTCAGATTGAAAAAATTGAGCTTGCCGGTCCTCATGATGAAAGAAGAACAGTGCTGAATGAGTAGCAGAGGAGCAGGATTGAACAGCCATTTTAACGATCAGGATGCCTGAAGAAAACCATCACCACCTGCTGTAGCACCAGCCTGAATATCATCCAGGGGTAAAAGCACTATCGCGGGTGCGAGATATGATTTTTTTCGAAGGGTATTTGTCCCTTCTCCAACCGATGAATTCATGTTTGCTTCATCCCGGTTTTCAACATTAACTAAAGCATTTGACATGGCAAATTCCCTTGATAATTTTTCTTTGTCCGTAACAACGCACCTCACGTTGCACAACCAATCTAGCATAACTACCCTGACAGAGGCAATTATTCCCGGACACTTGATAAATGATATTTGTGCTCTTTTTTTTTACATTAAATCAATTTTAATGTATAATTTTTTCAAAAATGATATTATTCTCCCACTAAAATGGAGCCCGAACATGCGATCAACGGATACACCTGATTCCCTCAAATCTGGACAATCTCCTGCATTTTTTTATGATCTCGCGTCCTGGTTTTCCCGGAACACCCCTCACCTTCATCAGTCAACTGATCAAACCGGCTTTACACGATTGGCATTAAAAGGCTTGATGATTTACCTGGCGTTATTTAACGTCTTTCGCCAGATTGTGACCACTCAATCGCACTCCGGATTCGAGTCAAATCACATAGACCTTGATATCAAACCAACACCGGACATATCTGCCATCTCGTGCCTGTTCACCATCAACACGCTGGGAATCGCTCTCCCTGCCCCCGCCCGGCTTTTACTAAACACAGCATGCCTGTTGCAAACAACACAAGCCTACACCGAACAACAGGAAACCTACTGCCGTATTGATGGAGGCAGTGGCAACACCATACCCAAAGCAATCACCGCCAATCAGGATCACCTGGTTATCTCCGGCGGACACCTTTTGGATTTATCCACAAGCTACCCCTATCTGCAAACGCTTGACTCCAATGCCAATCAAGTGTGGTTGATGGAATTGCAGGGCCTTGCCGGTCGCTCAAACTTTAATTCACATCTCATTAGTAATAATACAATTCTGGCTGCCGGATCCGCGACACTGGGCAGCCAGACGGCTCCTCTTGTTTCAAAAGTTACTTCAGATGGCCAGCATCTATTTTCCGGGGTCATCAGTGGCTTGAATGGTAATTTTCTTGTTAGCAATGCTGTTGTTACACCCGACAACACGCTGACAACCGTGGGATACAACTCAGGTACCAGTACCAGTATTCTGCTAAATTTTAATGCAACCACGATGCAATTGCTGACTGCGTATCAACTGAATATATTCACCAAAACGCAAATCAGGAGCAGTGCATTAACACCCGACGGCAAGCTCATTCTTGCCGGAGTAACCGGAACCTCACCTTCACAGGGCTGGATTGCCAGACTGCATGACAATGCTGTCGAGTGGCTCTATCTGTTTACCGGTACGGGTAATACGGTGATACAATCCATTGCAATTAACGAAACTCACATTGCCTTTGCCGGCAATACCGGAACAGATGCCCTCATCGGCTTGCAGGATATTGAAACGGGAGCTGTAGTGTTTCAACAAACTCCTGGTGGTGCCAATGCAGACAGTTTCAATTCAATCACATTCAAGTCGCCCAATGAACTTCTGGCTCTGGGCACAACCAGCAGTGGCTCGGTCGGGAGTCTGGATACCTGGGGCTTCTTGCTGAACACCCATGATGGCACATCCCATAGCTTTACCACTGGAAAAACCGGGCAGGATGGCATTGCCGGAGCGGTGGTCCATGCAGATGGTTCCTTTACTACTGGAAATTTCTTCAGCACACAAAGTCTGGATGCGGTTGCTGGAACAATCGCCTATGACAGCAATGGATTTATTGACTCCTCATTGTTACCTCCTGATATTCAATACATTGATCGAGGAACCAGTCTGTCCGGCAGCACACTGACCGTTACCAGCACAAACACCAACGTTGCCAGTCTTGTGTTGACCAATATTTTATCCACAGTCAGCCTGCTTGATGTCACAAACCAAATCACCCTGGTTGATAACAGCATCAATTTGATTGCACTGGATGTAAAAACTCGCCAGCCCAGCAGTCAACCTTCGGCTCAGCCCAGCAGTCAGCCCACGGCTCAGCCCAGCAGTCAGCCCACGGCTCAGCCCAGCAGTCAACCTTCGTCTCAGCCCAGCAGTCA
>CAZDYY010000061.1:2634-8171 GCA_964509745.1 uncultured Legionella sp.
GCAGTCAGCCCACGGCTCAGCCCAGCAGTCAACCTTCGTCTCAGCCCAGCAGTCAGCCTTCGTCTCAGCCCAGCAGTCAACCTTCGTCTCAGCCCAGCAGTCAACCTTCGTCTCAGCCCAGCAGTCAACCTTCAGCTCAGCCCAGCAGTCAACCTTCAGCTCAGCCCAGCAGCCAGCCTTCGGCCCAGCCACCTCACGGCACAAACAGCAGTTTTATGACACAAATGATTTCCGGTACTGCAGGTGCTGGTGCCAGTGTTTTGATCGTGGTCACCATGCTGTTTTGTTATTATTACAGACAAGATCGGCACGACGTACTCAGGGACTCAAAAAAGGATAATTTCAAGGAAAATTTCGAGGACCATTCTGATTTTATTGATCTGGAAGCCAATAAAACACCTGAAAAAGCACTCAAGGCTCAGGATGAACATGCCAAAACTGTCAAACCTCCCGTGTTTACATCGAATAAAATTCACCCTGAACCGGCTCCTGAGCAGGCAACTGTTCAATTGCCTGATATGCAGCAATTGTTGAAAGATGTTGAGAAAAGGGAAAAATACCATATTGAACGGCTGAGGAAAGAAAACAAGCAAGATCCACAGTCTGTTACAAATTTACAGGCCCCGGTCACAGCAAAAGTGGATGAGCCCTCGACTCCTGATACGGATAAATCGTCTGGCCTGATGTCCGAAAACAGTTCGCCTGATAACAGGAAGATGACTCAACCTGGCTCACCCGTTCCAGCCCCAAAGCCCGCTCAAACCAAACCGGATGACCATCAACGCAAGTTGACATCCAGACCCTTGTTTCATGACTCATCCAGCAGTTCAGAGGATGAATCAATTGTCCTGTTATCAGGAAAAAATCCTGTTAAACCTTATCCGGTACAAATAGATCATCCTCCAGCCGATGCCCCGCGACCTGTTCACGCGAAACATTTGGATTTTGATGCGCGTAAAATGATTGAGAAGCGAACAAAGGCTCTGGAACCTGCGAATAAGCCGCGTGAGGCAGATGCGCCCAAAACGATCCGGGCAACAGGCAAAAAACATACAGGCCCGAATCATTCACCCCTGAAAGCAATCAGGGCTGCGCAAGTCAGGAAGACAGCAGGCCAGTCGAGTGTTAAATTATCAACACTGAATTCAGAGTCGCCCAAAGCTGCCAGCACAACAACGGCCCAGGGCAAGAAATCAATAAAAAAAGTCAACAATAAAAAACGTAAAACAGGTACAACGACCCTTTCAACACATAACGAGTTAAAAACAAAAAACGAGTTGAAAACAAAAAAAGTAAGCCGGGTTAAAAAGAAAAAGCCTGTTAAGGTTAACAACACAACGCAACCGTTATCAGATCTATCCATACCAGCAGAAAATACCTTGCTTCGTTCAAGCGACGAGATGGTAAATACCGTCCTTGAAAAGGTCATCCAACCCGAATCAAAAGCCGTTCTCGATCAGGATAATCAGCAACCGGAACAAGGAAACACATCGATTCAATCAGTATCTGGCGAAATCCAGGAAACCCGGCCAGCTGACGCTCCGCAAGAGCAAAAGGCATTCGCGCCATTAAGACGCATGACCGCTGCATTCTTGTGGGCAAAGAATCAGCTTATCCCAACTAAAATACAATCCATTCAACCGGAGCCACTTCCCGAATCAACCACAACGGATGCCCAACCCGTTGTAAATCAACCGGATCAGGTTATCAGCAGACAATCCAGTTCGGATTTAAATGACCTGTCGTCGGATGATGAAAACGCTGTTGAGAACTTGCCAACATATCATCAGCATCGTCGTGGCGCCCAGGATAATATCATATCCGACAGCGAAGAATCTGATGCGACAGACTACAATTCAAGCGACTCCGAGTCTACCCTTGAGTCTGAACCGGATAGCATCCATCATCCCGAATTGAATGACCTGACGAATGAACTGTCATCAGATGATGAATGCATTACCGACAACCTGCCCAGACATCGACAGGATCGTCGTGGTGCAATGGCTGATGCCATGGAAGATAGCATTGATGATACCACCGATAACCTGCCCAGACACCGACAGGATCGTCGTGGTGCAATGCCTGATGCCATGGAGGATACCATTGATGACACTACAGACAACCTGCCCGGACACCGACAGGATCGTCGTGGTGCATGGCAGGAAAACGTCATGAATCAGGACTCAACGGCAATTTCTGATCAGAATGAACAACAACCGGATCAAGAATCCACAAAAATAAATCCTGCACCCGAAGAACGCCCCAGAGGTGGCAGAAGAACAAGGGTGTCCATGTATAATCCAGAGCTCAACTTGTTCAGGAAGCCTGCTACGCCTGCGGATGATAAACAGACCGGTCCTGTCATTCATGTTCCAGGAGATAGTGATAAAGCGGGTTCAAATAACGATAACGCTCAAATTCACGACTGGAGACATGCATTAAACAGACCAAATAAATGACGATCGTGTTTGCCGATCATTGCGCCAAAAGAGCTATGGCGCCCGGCTGGAATAACTCATTATCACATGATGCGTCACAAGACTATGCCCGCCTGTAATCGCAACAGGCCCTGATGTCACCCAGGCATGGGCATCCTGACCCAATGGTTTGCTACTGTTTTTTGCAAGACCCACAAAAAACATGTAAGGAATGTTGTAACGTTGACACCAGAATTTTGCAACCATTGCCTGAGTGAGACAGCTTGAATTCCATGGTGTATACCTCGCAGCCAGCCTGATGGAGCGCCCGATCAAAATCGCCCGCTGGATTTGATCCTTGTCCGGCAGGCTCGAAACCACCGTCATGCGACAACTCTGCCCAAACCATTTGGAAATCAACCGGTAGGAAAACAGGTTAATGCTGGCTCTGGCAATACCACACAACAAGATATTGAAAAAAAAATGTGTTTTTTGCTGGCGTGGCATATGCCAGAACGTGCTGATTTTCATCCGTTTCTCCATGAAAATCCCATCTCCTCGATCACTGACAAAATCTTGTTCACGGCTTCTGAAACAGAATCCTGTGCTGTATCAATGATCACCTCTGCATTTTCCGGAGGTTCATAGGGATCATTCACGCCGGTAAACCCCGTAATCAATCCCTGCTCAGCCTTGTGATACAACCCCTTGACGTCCCGGCCCTTGCATACCTCTACGGATGTGGCGACATAAACTTCGATAAACCCGCCACAAGTACTGACCAGTGAACGCACAGACTGACGCGCAGCAGCATAAGGTGCAATCGCAGCAATAATGACAATCCCCTTGTGTCGGGTAATTTCACCAGCAACAAAACCCAGTCGCTGTATATTGGCATCCCGGTCTGCTTTTGAAAATCCCAGTCCACTGGATAATTGTTTTCGCACTTCATCCCCGTCCAGCAAGGTCACCGCGCGCTGGTTTGCTTCCAGAATTCTGGCTTGCACCGCTTTGGCCAGCGTCGACTTGCCTGCCCCGGACAATCCGGTGAAAAAGAGAGTAAATCCCTGCTGCTGTTTTTGCGGATATGCATTTTGTAATGTTTTAATTACCTCAGGAAATGAAAACCAGTCCGGGATATCCAGTCGTTTTTCAAGCCGGTTACGCAGATCAGTCCCTGAAATATTTTCCACTGTATCCGTTGATGTTAATTCATCGGTAGTCAAAAATGTTGCCTTTTCCCGAACGTGCACCACTTCAGGAAACGCCATGATTTCAAGACCCAGTTCGTCAGCCAGACAGGCCAGCTGCTGTTGTGCTGCAAAAGGATCATAAAACGGCTGACCCTGACCGTTGACGCCAGGACCGGCATGATCACGCCCGACAATAAAATGTGTGGCACCATAATTTTTACGAATAATGGCATGCCAGATCGCCTCCCTTGGCCCACCCATGCGCATGGCAAGGGGAAGCAGACTTAACATGACCGGTTGCTCAACCGGGTATTGAGTCAGGATCTGTTCATAACACTTGACACGGGTGACCCCGTCAATATCCCCGGGTTTGGTCATGCCCACCACGGGATGAATCAACAATGCTGCGTTCGCTGCTTTTGCTGCCCGTCGTGTCAATTCAAAATGTGCACGATGCACAGGATTGCGAGTCTGAAACGCAACAACGCGCGACCAGCCATACAATTGAAACAGCTGTTTTAATTGAGCCGGTGTGTGCCGGTATTCGATAAAATCATAGTGAACCAGTGGGTTTAATGCCGCAAGCTTGCCTCCCAGATACCATGCCCCTGCTTCATTAAATAAATAATCCACTGCAGGATGCAATCGATCTGTCGTGCCAAACACCTGTTCAGCTTCAACGGTTTTGTCCGGCTTCCAGTTAGATGAGACCGTCATGCGCGCCAGAGGCGTATTCTCACTGTTAACCAGTAAAATTGTTTCACCCGGTTTAAGTTGCGAAACAAATGACTCGTCCACATCCAGCGTCACGGGCATGGGCCATAATGCGCCATTTTGCAATCGCATATCCTGACACACCGATTCATAATCGCCTGTATCCAGAAATCCTGATAATGGTGCAAACGCGCCGTTTAACAGGCATTCAACATCACACAATTGACGCTTCGAAAGCGTCCATGTTTTGAGTAACTGGTCCTGCAGTGTTGGTGTAACAAACATGGTGCTTTCCCTCATCATTTTTGGTCAATTCAATTATTTGATCAGCAAAACGGCTCATTTCAGACTGGTGAGAAACAATGATAATGGTCATTGTTCCCCGCAACCGGTTTAATGCTTGCTGAATTTTTTTCACGTTATCAGCATCCAGGGCATTGGTGCTTTCATCAAGAATCAACAGCGTTGGTTTCATCAGCAAGGCCCTTGCCAGAGCAATGCGCTGCCGCTCCCCCCCGGACAAGCGAACCCCGCGATCTCCCAGCATCGTATCCAGGCCGTCCTCAAGCCCTGCGACGAAATCAGCCGCGGCAAGCCGTAATGCTGCCCAGAGCGCTTCATCACTTTGATCCGTGCCAAACAGGGTTAAATTATCGCGAATGGATGCATTGAGTAAAAAGACATCCTGCATGACACACGCAATATTTTTTCTCCAGGCCAGAAGATTATCAGGCTGCAACGTTTGATCATCGATTGCAATATACCCTGCTGTCGGCGTCAACAAACCGATAATGAGATCCGTCAGCGTTGACTTTCCAGCACCGGAAGGACCGACAATGGCCGTCGTTGTGTTCTTTGCCAGGCGAAGTGATAATTGCTTAATTACCGGTGTATTACAGGCGGGATACTGATAGCTGACCTGATGCAGTCGAATCTCTTTTTGAAAGACCAATGCTTCCGGATTATCCTCAAGCGATATGTCCTGATGAGCCATACAATCCTGCAACAGCCGGTTCAACTCACTGTACGCCGGAAGCTGATGCAAGATGCGCTGGTATATTTGCTGGGTACTCGACACCATGGGCAATACCCTTGCAAAAACAATCAGCAACAACAACAGCGAACCGGACGGCACATGCAACACATTGACAGCGACATACAATAACAGGCTGAATAACACCGCTGAACTGATGGTATAAGCAAACTTGCTTCT
>CAZDYY010000062.1:0-8127 GCA_964509745.1 uncultured Legionella sp.
ATACGATTAATCAATCACAATCGGTGCTGCATAACCTGTATCAGCATGCCTATGAATACATAAATAATGGCAACCAATATCAATTCAAGCGCAGTGTGCGAGCAACACTAGGGGCTGAAAAGACAAACCATATTCGAAGCTCCCGGGGTGACTGGAGTCTGGGCGCACTCTTGCATAATATTGGTACAAAACTGGATACAGGTTTGGACATCATTAACGCCCAATCTGCAAATAATACTGTTCATAAATCGCAATTATTCAAACAGCTTTTGCATATGATTTCAACAACCGAAAAAAAAGTGAACAAAATCGAACAAGCTGCCGAGAATCTTCATGTGAGTAAAAAACCCGGGTAAGGGCTTGTCACGTTTTCCCGGTTATTATCTATAACTCGACTTTATGAAAAACCCCACCCCGCCAGATCAATAAGCTTGCTTTTTCTTTCAAATCATCTAATCATGAAGGAAAGGTCATGGAAAGGGAGACAGCTGATGTGGTTACATGACAGTTTCACCAGCCTTTATGATTCAATACTGGATTCATCCTTTCAGGACCTTACCCTGAATCGCTCCGATCTGGATTTTGCTGCGAAAAAAGTAGTGGCCAGTTTCCGTACTCTTGCCGATCCGGCTAAAATTTCTGCTTACAAGGACTATCTTTCTCACTGTGAACGTGAGCTGCAGGGACGGGATAACATCCCCTTGCTGCCCGTGGTGGCGAATTACCTGGCCGATGCAAATGGTATAACCGATCTGATGGCTTGTGAGAAACTTACGCAGATCCTTTTATGTTGTCTAAAACAACAGGATATTCCGCTGGACATTGCTACAATGGGAATTTTCCTGATTGACCGGCCCAGGTATTTTGCAGCCTTTATACGCTTTTTGTTACAGCGCAGCGTAACCGTGGAACAAATCTTTGCCACCGGTCTTTTGCAAAATTATTTTTGTTATTACATGGGAGATCTGAATGAAAAGGATAATCCAATAGCACACCTGTATCGTTTGTTCGCTATGTTTGATGATAGTTTGTCTGTCAGTGAGCTGGCACGACAGGCGCGGTGTGAAGCAGGAGGTCCACTGGATGGATCACCGCATTCGGGTAGTCAGTTGACGCTGTATTCACGGGTGATAACTCCCGTCCGGTTTACACCGGAAGAAACCTGTCTTCGCATGCTGCATGCGATATTTGGTGCGAATTTTCTGATGAGCGTTCTTTATCAGTGGGATACGCAAAAAAATCATGCTGTCTGGGTAAACACGGTAAAAAATTTGTTTAATCATCCGGATACAGTGAATACGCAGTTGCCAATGGTCGTAGGGCGGGTGCAAGAACATACAGTTTTTCCAGCTATCCTTGCCCGGATCCTTGATGATCAGGCCTTGTTGGTGCTGTTTGAAAAGCCTGTGGCAGGAGTTTTGCATTTAATTCCCTACTCTTCTGCATTGACTCAACTGGTGCAGGCCCGGGATCTACCTGCTTACCTCAAAATGCTTCAGCAGCAAAATGCCCCGGGTGCTGCGCTAATTTCCAGTTTATTTTCATTGTTCAACGCGATTAAAAACACGAATCTTGCGGTAGCAACCGTGGTGTTTGATGCCCTGCTGGATGCAATACATGCTGATTCTTCTGTACTTGAAGATACGCGTATGCTGGAAAATCTTGGCAAGTTTGCGCTCTGTAATGAACGCACCCATCTCAAGATTCAAGCCCTGGAAACAGATTTTGCACGGGCTATTGAATTACAAACTCGCGAGCCGCTGGATGAACTGTACTATCTCAACATTCTTAATTTCTGGAATGTTTCGTTGAGCCAGATCCAGAATTATAAACGGATTATTGAGGCCTCTAATCATCAATTCAAGTTTAAAGTTACGGAGTTCAAAACCACTTTTCCCATGTACAAGTATACATTGTTCGGCCGGATCGCCCAGGCGATTATCCGTCAACAGCATAAATTACCGGATTTGCCTGCTTTTGCACGGGATTTAAGAATAGAACCCGTGTTTCATGAAACAAACGTGGAGCTCTATGAGCGTTTGTTGATTGAGTTACTGGTTTCTGTTGATCATCAGGCCTTGAGAGAAAACTGTATTCAAATTCTGGATGCCAATGTGAAGCGACCATGGCGGGAGTTTGCTTATGGTGGACAGAGTCTGTATCAACATGCAATCGAAGCAGGAAATTCCGGGTTTGTTCGTTATATGGATAGTATGAAATATAAAAAGCAGGATACGATTGACGCGCTGGCTCAATCTGCTGCGAAAGCAGGGCAATGGCAAATCGCCGCCTGGTTCCATGTTAAATTTCCCCTGAAGCAAGATACGATCAATCAATTGTTGGGCCTTGCCGTATCACAAGGTCGTTTACATGAAATCCCCGCACTATGGAATGGTGAACACGCCATGCCTGCCCTGAAAGCACTTGAAAGGGATTTCAAGATGGCGGTCAAGCGGAATGATCTGATGAGTTTGCGTTGTTTTATTACTTGTCCTCAAAAGCCAGGCGATGCCATTGTTGCCTCTGCATTCAGGCAGGCGATTGGACTGAAGTATTTTGATATTGCGACGGTGATAGCTGAAAATTTTTCTGGTGGATGCCTGCGCGCAACCATTGAACAAACATTTAAAAACGCAGCAAGTTTGAATCATCTTGATGAGTTGAACTTGATAAAAGCCTTGAAGATAGATCGCCTCGATCAAAAAGTCATTGAATCGGCATTTCTTGCGGCAGTAAAAGACAATCAGTTATCCGCAGTCAAATGGCTGGTTATGTTTTCACCAGCGCTGATCAATAATGAAATGCTTAAAAAAGCCAGGAATGAAGCTTATAAGAAGACATTGACCGGGATGGATGAGTATCTGGCGACATTATACAAGCCACAAACACCTTCATTTTTTCAAAAAATGCAAGGTATTCCGTTACGGGATGATCAGACTGCAAAGACGATATCATATCATACTATGCCGTTACTTAATCAATTCAGTCTGTTCAGGACACGTTCCGCTGGAAGTTTGTCAATGGCACTGGCTGAGCATGCTCCTTTGCAGCGACAGCGTTCATCATAGGGTTGTTGTGAGCAAACATTACGGTGTGTGGTGTGGTTCTGCCGGGTGATGCCGGCTTGACGTCCGGTTTTTCAGTTGTTGATTTGATGGTCAATTTTTTCAGTGTATTTAATAAACTGATGATGCAGTTATCAAGCATACTACTGGTATTTTGATCCTCGGCTGAGTGATTATTGATTACTCCTGCTGCCGAATGTTGAATTGTTTCATCAGGGGATGGCTTCATGGACAGGATTAAATTCAATCCTCCGGAGCTATGGAGATACCTTGCTGTTTCTTCGTGATCAATGACCAGTTTTTCTATCGCAGAGATGGTCCATTGTACGATGTATTTATTGCTGGAGGAAAGAAACGGTATCAGGCTCTCGATAACCCGGGTTTCATGCATTACAGCCCGATATTGAGGCGTTTTTGCGAAATGATTCAGTGCCTTGATGATGCTTTGTTGTGTGAAGGTGTCTTCGCAATCGTTCAGGATTGCAATCCAGGGTTTCAGACTGGATGCATCGAGGTTGACCTTGCATTGGTGGCTGAATATTGATTGAGTCATTAAGGCGTTTGCATCTTTGCGCAGCGTTGAAATATAGGCCTCATGGTTTGCATTAACAGTATCAATCACTTCATTCAGATGGTCGAGTGAAGACGAGTATTTGTATTGATTTGGCATGATCGATTCCTGGGAGGATAAAGGCGAAAATAATATCATTATGAAGTAGAAAAATCGAACATCAAAACTTCAGGCAGACATCGGGCGTGATTAAAACCGCGTTTAATTCACAGCTCCCGTCATTGCCAGGAGCGCAGCGACGAATCAACCCAGAGGTTACGAAGCAAGATGTCTGAACACTACAATACCTCCCAAATAGACTTATGCAAAACACCTTGAATATTTCCTAATGAAAGATCATCCAGGGTAATCACCCATTTAGGATAATTGTCTTTAATCAGTAGTAAATTTCCAAATTCGCGTTGTATGACCTCCTGATCAGGCAAAACATACGCCACTTGAATATATATTTTTTCCTGATGTCGCTGGGCGATAAAATCGATTTCTTTATCTAAATTACGACCGACATAAACCGAATAACCTTGTCTCACTAACGAAAGATATACGGCATTTTCAAGTATCCGTGTGATATTGGAATCAAAACCTGATTGAAATACGGTCTGGCAAACGCATTTTTTATTGGGAGTTTATTCCAATAATTATGTTTGTATAAAATCGTTATTATCTTGTTTTTATCAAGCATAGTTGAAAATATCCTGATTATTCATTCTTTTTCAATTATAGTTTATAAAAATCCGGTGTCAATTTCTGCTCGCCATGCTATCAGTACAGAAATCAGACCAGGCTAATCAACGGGTTAACGCTACCTGTGCTGGTACTGGATTGTTTGCATTTCTGAGCTCCTCGTCCAGCTTTTCGCAGAATGTTGACAATAAAGGTCGTCGTTCATCCGGATCGCTGGTTTGGGACAGCAGGAGAAATTGTTTGATGGATGGATATGTTTGCACGATTTGATTCCACAGGATGTTTTGGTTTAGTTCCGTACCCAGAACAAGGCCAAACCGATAAATATCCTGGGCAGGGTCTGGCGGGGCTTTATTGTTCCTGTCGCATATCTCCGGCGCTTCATAATTTTTGTATCCGGTTCGCATATAAAACGGAGCACTCGTGTCACAGGACATCCCAAAATCGATAAATTCGGCAATGAACTGATCGCCGTCCTGTTGTACAAGAACATTGCCCAGGTGTGCATCACCATGGACAATGTTTTGTTGATGCAGACACAAAAGAGCACGCGCAATGGCATGGATAATACGGGCCAGTTGATTTACCCCGATGCTGTTCTTGATGGCATCGTCTCCTCTTTTACCTTGTTTGAAAGGTATCGTCTGGCGTTGAATCTGGACTTTCAGGCTATCAATTTTTCTTGTATAACCAAACAGGGTGATATGCCTGTTTTCAGGGTGCAGGCGTTTATAAATCTGGTTTTCATGCTGATAATTGCTCTGGAGCTGGCCCTTCACTGGTGATTTCACTGCAAGTCTGTCACCTGATTTATTGGCAAACAGCCTGACTTTTCCATGAATTCCCGTGCCCAGTGTGCGGGTTGGAACATACCGGGAATCTGTTTTGTCCTTTTTGTTGATGTGATAGATAAAGGAATATCGACGCAGTATATCAATATGTGCCTGTTCCTCTGCTGCGCGATACATGACAATCGATTCATCATTGGTTCTGGTAGCGGGATCGTTAATGTTTTCAAGCATGTCCATGACGGACTCATTTTTCAGCATCAGGGCAGCCAGTTCAGGATCATCTGCCATAAGTTCCAGAGCTTGTCGGGGATGCTTGATCCTGTTAAGAATTTCTTCTTTATTTTGTGATGAGGTCAATTGTCTGATGAGAAAATTGGCAATCCCGAAATGCTGGCGTTGCATTGCCAGATCCAGGGCGGTTTTTCCATCGTTCTCGTCCCCCGGGCATTTGATGGCAAGGTTGATATCAGCACCTTGTGCTACCAGGTATTCCACGACGGAATAACGGTCATTCAAGGCTGCAAGGTGAAGTGCGGTCTTGCCCGAACTTCGGGTTTGATTCAAACAAGCCGGGTTGATGGCCAGTAAATACCTGATGACATCAATGCTGGAGTGGTGCGCTGCCAAATGAAATAAAAACGTAAAATCCGGCGTTTCATCTGGCATGGAGTCGAGGATGGTTTTCATTACATAAAGATGATTTTCCTGTGCCGCCAGGTTAAGGGCGGACGTTTTATTTTCCAGATCTGCGGGTTTTGTCAAGAGCCATTTTACGGCATTCAGGCACCCATAATATGCTGCCTGAGCCAAGGGAGTGTTTTTGTTGGTTGATTTCAGATGGACCAGATCAGGGTATTTATCAGTCATTCGTTCAAGAATGTTGACGTTTCCTTTTCTGGCTGCCAGGTGAACAGGATGAGTGCCCCGAATCGATGACATGTCAAACTTGCTTTGAAGTATTTCCTCGACAATTGCCAGGTGCTCATACCATGCTGCCCAGTGAAGAATGGTAAAATGATGAAAATACTGCCCGGGACAGGAAGTTGAGCTGTTCAGATTGATTTGAGGATGATTGATGAGCAACCTCACCATCACCGTATCGCCTTTGCGGATTGCCTTGAAAATCGGGGTTTCATTTTGCTCATCCGGTTGATTGATTAATTCGGGTGCCTTATCAACCAGGGCTTTCATTATGTCTATATTTCCGGATGATGCTGCCTGATGAAGGGGGTATTTATTGCTGCGGGAGATCACACCGGCGTCGGCTTTAACTAATATCACCAGACAGGAATGTCGTTTCAGGTGAATTGCCCAGTCCAGTGCAGTATATCCATCTGTATCCTCATTTAACTGGCTTGATTTGGCGTCCAGACTGGCGCCTTGATCAACAAGGTACTGTACTGTGTCGGCGTGTCCATTCATCACCGCTCGTATCAATGGAGATTGCTCCAGATAATCCTTCTGATTCAGCGACTCGGGTATTTGTTCAACCATCAGTTTAACGATAGTCGTATGACCGCGTGATGCAGCCAGATGAACGGGATAGTTGCCTTTCGCCATGGTGACAGGACAGCCCGCTTGCAACAACATGGCTGCGATCTCGGGTGAATTTTTTACAGATGCCCAGTGCAAGGCATTAAATTGATGACTCTCATGTCCTGGGTGATAGGTTCTTGCCTCAAGGTAAATGTTTTCATGTTGCATGAGAAATGCTGCAATCTCCTTGTATCCATGGCAACTGGCTCGTATCAACAGTGTCATTTCATGACGCTGTTCTGGCTGGTTTAATAAATCAGGCTTGATTTGCAGCAATAATTTGAGGACTTCCAGACGGTTATAGTGACATGCATAATGAGCTGCATTTACACCTCTGAATACAGGCTTGTCCAGCCAGCAGACTTCTTCTTTGCCCAATGCTCCAAGGTAATCCAGATCATTTGTATCGATGGCTCGTATTAATTTGCTTTTGATCCGTTCGCTGGAGAGTTTATCCATGGTGATTTAATTGTGTTGTTTACTGTTACATGGAATGATTAATTCTATACCATCATGGGCATTGGTTTCTACTATGGAGGTATGGAGTAAAACAGGGCGCAGCCCTAGCGAGATAAATCTTTTTTATTCCCGGCCACTTCATTATCAGGTTTTTCGTCTTTTTCAGTGGATATCGTGTATCTGGATTTATATTGGTTAAACCCTTCACTCGATTTTGAAGAAACACTGAGGGTTTCCTCGTCTGAGGGACTGGCTTTCTGTGGAGGTTGAGGTTCGAGATGCAATTTTTGTAAATTTTGTTCAGTTAATAATGATTCTTCAGCAACTGAATCCGGGTGTTCAATTGCGTCTATCTGTTGTCTGACATACTCCCAAAGATCTTTACTGGAAGAAAGCAACAAGCGTTTTAATCTTTGCGGATCAGAGTCCATGGCGTCGATAGCGTCCTTGTGCTGATAATAATAAATCATATTATCCAGCACGATCGATATGGGCTCATCCGGATTGCGGGTGTTCCCGATTTTATCAAGCGGGATTCGCTCTGAAATGTCTTTTAACTGATCGTACAACGTATTGAAATCAATCGTCTTGCGTATGGATAGCGTATTGTTGTCACTGCCGAGCATGATATCCATTGAGATACCCCGAATTTCCTGCCTTTTGGTTTGTTGTTCAACCCAGCGGTTTAATTCAAGTTTTTCATGCTCGTCAAGTTTGTCCAGTTTGAAATCCAGCAGGGGAAATTGACTGATCCCGGTGGATTTATCCTGCAAGTACTGCCAGAAATCCTGATCGGTAATGGGTAGATATTCCTCGAACACTCCGCTGTTATCATTTAACTGAAACAGATTCACCAGCCAGCTTTTGTTTTCACTGATAAATTGCGCTTTGACAAACAGTTCTTGTATTCTGGTGTCATCAGTTGCATTACATGTAAAATGCTTTAATGCCAGGATGTGATCGATCTGTGACAACCAGACAGCCAAAATATCTGTGTCGATACTTTCAGGATTTACCAGCT
>CAZDYY010000063.1:0-709 GCA_964509745.1 uncultured Legionella sp.
TCAATCGCTTGGTCACAAGGCACCCAGGGCTGCCGTGGCTAGTTATGTCAAATGGCTGGAGGATGCGTATTTTCTATTTACTGTGCCTCTGTTTGATGCTTCCTTGTCACGCAGTAAAGCCAATCCAAAGAAGATTTATTGTATTGATCATGCGTTTGTTAACTCTGTCTCATCAGGAATATTGCTCAATTCAGGACATCTGCTGGAAAATATGGTGTTTATCGCGTTAAGAAGAACTACAGCAAAAATTTACTACTACAGAACCAAAAGCGGGCGAGAAGTTGATTTTTTGATACAATACCAGGATCGTTCCAAAACGCTTGTTCAAGTATGCGAATCCATGATGTCTACCGATACCAGAAAACGGGAAGTTCTTGCATTGGAAGATGCCATGACTGAACTGGGATTAACATCTGGAATCATTGTCACTCGTGATGAAGAAAGTGAAATTAAACTGGATAAAGGGGGCATTCGGATAATCCCGATTTGGCGATATTTACTGGAGGAGGAGTGAGTTAATAAATCAGCCAGTGCTTGGTGCACCGTAAAAAAAAGTGTATAATTGCGCTTTTTATTGCCTGTTCAAGTGATCCCTTATGAATCTCGAAAAGCATTACGATGTGATTGTTGTTGGTGGTGGTCATGCCGGTACCGAAGCGGCCTTGGCTGCTGCCCGCATGGGTGCACAAACCCTGTTGCTGACGCACAA
>CAZDYY010000063.1:719-8119 GCA_964509745.1 uncultured Legionella sp.
AATTGGCGGAATTGGCAAGGGGCATCTGGTGAAGGAAATTGATGCGCTGGACGGGGCAATGGCTGCGGCTGCCGATCTGGCCGGGATTCAGTTTCGTATTCTGAATGCATCCAAAGGTCCTGCTGTGCGTGCTACCCGCGCCCAGGCCGATCGGGTCTTGTATCGCCGGGCGATTCGGCAAATGTTGCAGTCCCAGGCGAATTTGACCCTGTTCCAGCAGGCGGTTGATGATGTCCTGATGAACGGGGATCGTGCCACCGGTGTGGTCACCCAGATGGGGTTGCGATTTTATGCCAGTACTATCGTGTTGACGGCCGGAACATTTCTGGGTGGCAAAATTCATGTCGGCATGAACCAGTACGCCGGTGGGCGCGCAGGTGACCCCCCGTCCATTGCACTGGCTGCCCGCTTGCGCGAGATGAATTTGCCCGTCGGGCGGTTGAAAACCGGTACCCCGCCACGGATTGATGGCCGTTCGCTTGATTACAGTCAAATGACGGTGCAACCCGGTGACACTCCCTTGCCGGTATTTTCTTTCATGGGCGACACAAGCCAGCATCCACAACAAATGCCCTGTTTTATTACCCATACGACCGAACGCACGCATGACATCATCCGCCAGAATTTGCATCAATCACCGATGTATGCCGGGGTGATTGAAGGGGTCGGGCCGCGCTATTGTCCTTCCATTGAAGACAAGGTGGTGCGTTTTGCTGACAAATTGTCGCATCAGATTTTTGTTGAACCGGAAGGCCTGACTACCTGTGAAATGTATCCGAACGGTATTTCAACCAGCTTGCCGTTTGAAGTGCAGGTGCAGTTTGTGCGCACCCTGAAGGGTTTTGAAGAGGCACAGATTACGCGCCCCGGATATGCCATTGAATATGATTATTTTGATCCGCGTGGATTAACTCCCTTTTTGCAAACCAAACCGTTTGCCAACCTGTTTTTTGCCGGTCAAATCAATGGCACCACCGGTTACGAGGAAGCGGCCTCGCAGGGGTTGATTGCCGGGATGAATGCCGCACTGTTCAGCAAGGGACAGTCCATGTGGAGTCCGCGTCGTGATGAGGCCTATATGGGCGTACTGATTGACGACCTGATCACCTGTGGCACTCAGGAACCTTACCGCATGTTTACCTCGCGTGCAGAATACCGGTTACTATTGCGCGAGGACAATGCTGATTTGCGTCTGACAGAAAAAGGCCGTGAACTCGGTCTGGTAGGCGATGTGCGCTGGAAGGCATTTTGTGAAAAACGGGAATCTCTGGAAAAGACCAGTGCCTTGCTGAACAGTACCTGGGTGCGTGTGGGTCATAATCAGGCCCTGGAACACGTTCTGGAAGCCCCGATGACGCATGACTGCCGGGCAAATGATTTGCTGAAACGTCCCGAAATCAGCTACAGGGATTTACAGGCGCTTGACGATCTGGCCTTGCCTGAACTGGATGATGCAGTGGCTGAGCAGGTGGAAATTATCAGCAAATATGCAGGATACATTGATCGGCAGAAATCAGACATTGCGCGCTTGCTGAAACATGAGAACACGCCTTTGCCTGAAACGCTGGATTATGCGCAAGTGTCCGGTTTATCGACGGAAGTAGTGCAAAAATTGTCCCGCATCAGACCGGTTTCCCTGGCCCAGGCGGGTCGCATTTCCGGAATTACGCCTGCGGCATTGTCATTGCTGCTGGTGCACCTGAAAAAACAGCGATTACTGGCATGAGTGATTTACCGCATATTGAAAAAGCACTGCGTGACGGGGTGCGGGCGCTCGGGCTGGATATCCCTGTCGATGGCCTGCTGCACTATTTATCCCTTTTACATAAATGGAATCAAGCCTATAATCTAACGGCTGTGCGCGACATGGACAGCATGGTGACGCGCCATTTGCTGGACAGTCTGGCGATCCTGCCATGGGTCAAGGGCACGCGTGTGCTGGACGTGGGCACAGGGCCTGGTTTACCGGGTGTGCCGCTTGCGCTGGCCAATCCTGCCTTGCAGGTGGTGCTGCTGGACAGCAATGGGAAAAAAATCAGGTTCTTACAGGAAGTTAAACGCGCGCTCAGGCTGGATAATGTCGAGATTGTTCAGACTCGCGTCGAAGCCTGGCAGCCGTCTTTATGTTTTGATACAGTGACCAGTCGGGCATTCAGTGACCTGCAATTCATGCTAAACTGCACACAACATTTAATTGCGACAGACGGCATCTGGCTGGCCATGAAAGGACGTTATCCGGATCAGGAACTGGACAATGTGAACCGGTCCTGCCGGATTGAATCGTATACCGTTCCTGGTATTGAAGGCGAGCGTTGCTGCGTTATTGTCGACAACAAGGAACTCTAAGGACAAATCATGGCAAAAATTATAGCCATTGCAAATCAGAAAGGCGGGGTTGGCAAAACGACCACGGCGATTAACCTTGCGGCATCGCTTGCCGCCAGTCGTCAAAACGTGTTGCTGGTGGATCTTGATCCGCAAGGCAATGCCACAATGGGATCGGGTGTGGATAAAAATACCCTGGTGTATACCTGCAATGATGTGTTGTTACATGATTGCCATGCAGGGGAGGCTTGTCTGGCCACAGCCTGCGGCTTTGATCTGATTCCTGGCAATGATGATTTAACCGTTGCCGAAGTCAGCCTGATGGAGCGCGATAACCGTGAAAAATTTTTACTGGATGCCCTGCAATCGATCCGGGAAGGTTATGATTTTGTGCTGATTGATTGCCCGCCAGCGCTCAATACATTGACCCTGAATGCGCTGGTTGCGGCTGATTCGGTGCTGGTGCCGATGCAGTGTGAATATTTTGCCCTGGAAGGTCTGGCCGCATTGTTATCCACGATTGATCAGGTGCGAGCGTCGGTTAATCCACGGTTGCAGATCGAGGGTATATTGCGAACCATGTATGACGCGCGAAACCGGTTGTGTTCCGATGTGTCGAAACAATTGCTGTCACACTTTGGCAACAAGGTATATCGTACCGTGATTCCACGTAATGTGCGCCTTGCAGAAGCGCCCAGCCATGGTTTGCCGGTGCTGCAGTATGATAAAACATCGTCAGGTTCATCGGCATATATGATTCTGGCATCAGAGTTGCTGGGAAAACAGGCTGTGGTTGCCTGAACTGGAACGTTTATTGGATGGAGGCTATTTTATGGCAGTAAAACGTGGTGGCCTGGGACGAAATTTATCGGCTTTGTTAAGCAATACCAATAGCACATTGCTTGCTGATGAGATAACCAACAGTCAGGAGCCGGTGCATTTGACCCTGGCAATTGACAGCCTGCAACCGGGCAAATATCAGCCTCGGCGTGAAATTGCAGAAAATGCACTGAATGAGCTGGCCGAGTCCATTAAACAGCAAGGCTTGCTGCAACCCCTGGTTGTGCGCAAGATTGCATCAGGCGGGTATGAGATCATTGCCGGCGAGCGACGCTGGCGTGCCTGTCAGGTGGCCGAAATGACCGAAGTTCCGGTCATTGTTCGCCAGGTGGATGATGAAACGGCTATGGCGATTGCTCTGGTTGAAAATTTGCAGCGCGAAGATTTGAATGCCATGGATCAAGCCATCGCCATGCAGCGGCTGGTGAACGAATTTTCCCTGACACACCAGCAGATTGCTGATTTGTTGAGTAAATCACGCACGGCAGTGAGTAACTATTTGCGCCTGTTAAATTTAAACAGTCACGTCAAACGCTTGCTGGAGCATGGTGATTTGGACATGGGCCATGCGCGCTGCCTGTTGATGCTGGATGAGGCGCAACAAACCCAGGTTGCTGACATGGTGGTTGCCAAAAACCTTTCTGTGCGTGAAGCGGAGTCACTGGCAGCGCGAGTCAAGGCTGGCGTCCTTGTTCGTGAGCCCAAAGTGGATCATGCGCCATTGTATAGTGAGCAATTACAAAAGCTCTCAAAACAGCTGCAAACCAGGATCAAACTTCGTCAGGGCAAGGCAGGACGTGGTGCATTGATCATTCATTATGACGATTTACCGTCACTGGAAAGCATGATTGGATTGTTAACCGAACGAGCGTAACACGATGTCGCTACCTGCTGGTTTTGCTGCCGAAGATCTCGCCCGAAATTATCTTGGCTCACAGGGATTAACGTGGGTGGAAAGTAATTATCGTTGCCGCATGGGTGAAATTGATTTGATCATGCGTGACAAGGAATATCTGGTGTTCGTCGAGGTGCGTGCGCGCACCTCCATAGCCTATGGTGGCGGGGTGCAAAGCATTACCCCGGGCAAGCGACAAAAACTTCTTCGTACAGCAACCCTTTATTTACAAACAAAAAAACTTTACGATAAGCAGCCTTGTCGATTTGACGTTTTGAGCCTGGACGGGGCGTCGCCGCAGATCACATGGATCAAAAATGCATTTGGAGCAGATTTTTGAATATGAGCCAACAAGACGAGAGAATCAGGCATCTTTTCGGTGTGAATATCGAGGCAAAAGTGGCCATGGCCGATACGATGTCGGGTGACATTGTCAAAGCCGCCCAGCGGTTGATCACCTGTCTGCTGAGTGACAACAAGATTTTTTTATGTGGAAATGGTGGATCAGCGGCCAATTGCCAGCATTTTTCTGCTGCCATGCTGAATCATTTTGATGTGGAGCGCCCTCCCTTGCCGGTCATTACCCTGGGCACTGATATGCCGGCTACCACCGCAATTGCCAGCGAGGGGCATTATGATCAGGTGTTTGCACGCCAGATCCAGGCGCTGGGTCAGGAAAATGATGTGTTGATTGCCCTTTCCACGTCAGGAAACTCCAGCAGTGTACTGGGTGCGGTACATGCCGCCAATGAAAAGGGAATCGATACGATTGCATTAAGCGGGCGTGATGGTGGCGTGTTGACCAACCATCTGGGGCCAGAGGATATTGAACTCCGGGTGCCTGGAGATACTGCGGCACGGATTCGTGAATCCCATTTGTTTATTTTGCATTGTTTTTGCGATTTGATTGATCAGTCGTTATTTGGCCAGATGCCGGGGTAGTGATGAAAATTTATTTCAGAACATTATGTTATTTACTGCCGGGGTTGTTATTAACCGGGTGTGTTGCTGCAGTGGTGGCTGGAGCTGCCAGCAGCCTGGTCGTTTATGACAGGCGAACGGTAGGCATGGTTGAGAAAGATGCACGCATTTTTCATATCGTGCATACCGCCATTACACCGGATCTGCGTTTTCGAAATTCACATATTGTGGTCAGCAGTTTTAATGAGGTGGTTTTGCTGGCAGGACAAACGCCCGATGCATCGTTGCGCAAGGTAGCTGAAGACATTGCCCGTCAAACCCCCAATGTACGGCGGGTATATAACGAAATTACCATTGATTATCCCCTGTCTTTTACCCAAAGAAGCAAGGATACATGGATAACTACAGAAGTACGTACGCACATGTTGACTGAACAGGGGCTGGAATCAGGCTCCTTGCGTGTGATTACGGAAAATGGTGTTGTGTTTTTGATGGGTATTGTCACGCCAGAGCAGGCCGCTATAGCCGTTAATGTTGCAAGACAGGTTAAAGGTGTACGAAAGGTTGTTAAAGTTTTCCAGTATATTCGTTGATATGTATAAATTTGCCTGCATTTTTATGATGAGCGCAACCTTGTTCTTGTCAGGTTGCCTCAGTAATGTATGGACGGGGGCCAATCTGGTCTACGACCGTCATGCCACCTATCACAAGCTGACTGACTTTCAAATGGGGGCTAATGCAAACCGTGCGCTGTACAAAGACAGGGAATTTAAACAGGATGGCATTTTTCTTGAGCTGGCAGTATTTAATCGGGATATTCTGCTGACTGGCATTGTCCCTACCGAGGCTTTGCGTAATGAAGCCTGTGATCGTGTCAAGGCAGCGACACCGGGCAGGCGCCGTTTGTTTAACCAGGTTGCTGTGGGAACACCGGGGCCTGACTTTAGTGTACAGGATGCCTGGATTACGGCTAAAATACGCAGCCGGATTGTGGCTGATGCAGATATTGACCCGGAGGCGTTTAAAATTGTCACCTCCGACCGGATTGTCTATTTGATGGGGGATGTGATCCCTGAACAGGCGAACAAGGTGATTCTTTTTGCCAGAGAAAGTGAAGGGGTCAGGCGGGTCGTAAAATTATTCAAGTATTATAATTTGAGTGATCAGCCAAAATGAAGGGGGTCTGCATGTTACAGACCCTCTCACGTTCTTCCTGATCGAGAATCAGGAAGTGGTTAACCTGATTCGGATATTTATATCCTATCAGTGATAGATGCGATTATCAAATCGTTTTTTACGAATTTTTTCCAGATTTTCCTTGCGGACAAGTCCCGTTGACTGAAATGTTTCATTTGTCTGGTCATGGCCATTGATGCGTTGAACCTCGTAAGCCGGGTGTGAGGGCCAGTGTGCTCGATAGAGAAGGTGACATTTGTTGTGCTTGTGGTGCAAGCCGTCATTGTAACGTTGTTTCATGGTTTCTCGCGTGGTCGCCGCGGTGCGCTGTATTTTTTCAGACATGATTATTTATCCTTGTGTTTGTTGGACTTCTGAAAAGAGGTATTTTCCTGACCTCTTGATTTGAGTATAGCTTGTTTATTCCATATGTGGTAAATTTATGAACAATTTTTTATGTTATGTCATCCCGGGCACTGCGAGGGGTGAGGGTTCTGGAGTATAAATTCATGCTGTCGCATTTGCTTGAGTTTCGTCGCCGTATTTTGCAAATTTTTGCATGCTTTATCATGATGTTTGCAATCTTTTTTTTCCTTGCACCGGATTTATTTCATACGATGGTTCTGCCGTTGTTGAAGGTTCTGCCAGCAAATGATGCCCTGATTGCAACACAAATTACCACGCCCTTTCTTACTCCGGTCAAGCTGGCTGCCAACGCGGCCTTGTTATGTACGGCCCCTTTTGTTTTGTGGCATGTCTGGCGTTTTGCGGCACCTGGCCTTTATCAACGTGAACGCAGTACGTTACGCCGGGCAATCGTCGGCAGTATGGTATTGTTTTTTTCCGGTATTTTATTTGGCTTTTATCTGGTTTTGCCATTTATGTTTATGTTTTTTGCACAGGCCGTTCCCGAGGGTGTGCGTTTGATGCCTGATATGGGATCGGCTGTGGATTTTATAACGCGCATGTTATTGATTTTTGGTTTGTGCTTTCAAATTCCGCTGGTATGTATGGTTTTGGTGCGCACACAGATAGTGAGCCTTTCAGCGTTAAAAAAGTTAAGGCCTTATGTCATTGTTATGGCGTTTACCATAGGCATGTTACTGACGCCACCCGATGTGTTGTCACAAGTCATGCTGGCTGTTCCTCTATGTCTGCTGTATGAGGCAGGAATTTTGCTGGCTGTTATTTCATGCTAGAATGAACGGTATTTTTATATGGATAAAAACATCATGCGAGCAAT
>CAZDYY010000064.1:0-2907 GCA_964509745.1 uncultured Legionella sp.
CAGGCGGGCCGGTTGGTGTTGAAAGTATTGCGGCGGCTATTGGTGAGGAAAAGGGCACGATTGAAGATGTACTGGAGCCTTTTTTGATTCAGCAGGGATTTTTAATGCGCACGTCGCGTGGACGTATGGCCACACCACTGGCGTATCAGCATTTTGGTTTGCAGGCAGTTGAAGAAAATTAATACGGGGAACGAAAATGGGTAGTCATATCAGTGTGTTGGGTTATTTTTTACAAGCCGGGTTTATTGTCAAACTGGTGATGTTGATATTGCTTGCGGCTTCTGTGACATCATGGACCCTGATTTTCCAGCGGGCCTGGTATTTCAAGCGAAAAAAACAACAGTATGATATGTTTACCCAGCGGTTCTGGGGGGCCACGGATCTGAGCAAACTGTTTGCTGATGTTGATACCAATGTTCAGGACAGGCACGGACTGGCGGCCATTTTTCACTCAGGATTTAAAGAGTTTCTTCGTGTCAGAAAGCATGGCCAGGTTATTCTTGAACCGATTCAGCGGGTAATGCAAATCAGTCATGCCAAGGAAGCAGAACAGCTGGAGCAGCATTTACCCCTGTTTGCTTCCGTTGGTTCTCTGGCGCCCTATATCGGTCTGTTTGGTACGGTATGCGGGATCATGACAACATTTCAGGCACTGGGCCAGGCACAGCAAGCCACGATTGCAATGGTCGCACCGGGTATTTCAGAAGCACTGGTGGCCACGGCTTTTGGTTTGTTTACCGCTATTCCGGCTGTAATAGCTTTTAATCGCTACAGTGCCAGCGCAAACTCACTTCTTGATCGTTATGATTTGTTTCAGGAAGAGTTGATTGCGTTGATTGAAGAGCAAACTGCATCACCAGCCAGAGGGTAACCAGATGATCAGGAAAAAAAAATCGCGGTCACAACCGATAGCTGATATCAATGTTGTGCCCTATATCGACGTGATGCTGGTATTACTGGTTATTTTTATGATTACAGCACCTATCCTGACCCAGGGGGTTACGGTTGATTTACCCAAAGCAGCCAGCTCGGCATTGAAAGCGGCTGATCGTGAGCCCATTATTGTATCGGTTAACCGGGAAGGTGAATATTTTTTGAATATCTATAGCGATCCAGGTGCGGCAATTGATGCGCACACATTGATGGTGCGTGTTGCAGCCGAGCTGGAAATTGCACGTCAGGCAGGCCAGGCGCTGAATGTCCTGGTGAAGGGGGATCAAGGTGTTGCTTACGGGAAAGTGGTTTCTGCGATGAGTATGTTAAAACAGGCCGGTGCTGAACAAGTTGGATTAATCACCGACTCTTCTGAAGAGGTTAATGCGGGGAGTCAGGGATGATGAATTCACGCAGTTACCGGATTGCCTTGTGCATGGCCATAGGGTTGCATTTGATGATTGTGGCCTTTTTTATGTTTGATCGTACCAGCGACAGACCCGTGCTGGTCAATGAGGCAAAAAATGAACCCGGCCAGATGCAGCCACAACCTGTCGATCCAGAGCCGGTACAGCCTATCCAGGCGGTGAGCGTGGATAATCAGGAGATCATGAATGCAGTCAACCGGTTGAAGGATGAGCGGTTGCAGCAGAAGCAGGCTGAAGAAAGCAGGCAGCAAGCCCTGGCGCAGCAAGCTGAACAGGCTCGTCAACAAAGGATTGCAGAACAACGGCAGCTGGAAAAACTGAAAGTGGAAGCCGCCAAACTGGCGCTTGCGCGCAAAAAGCAGGCTGAGGAAGAAAAGCAGCATTTAAAACAACTGGCCTTGCAAAAACAGGAACAGGAAAAGCGTATCGCTGAAATGAAGCAGCAACAATTGCAGATGCAAAAACAACAACAGCAGGAAGCAAAAAAACTGGCGGAGCTGACGAACAAGAAAGCTGAAGAACTGGCGCGAGCCAATCAGGAAAAAGCCGAACAAGCTGAAAAGGCACGACAAGCCTGGATACAAAAACAGCAGGCAGCTGCTCAACAGGCAGCAGCGGATGCAGCCAATGCTGCACGCATGGCAGGAGAGGTGGATAAATATAAAGCCCTGATCCTGAATGCCATCAGCCAGCAATGGATCTTGCCGCAAAATGCAGATCGCAGTTTGTCCAGCCAGTTTCGCATCAGGCTGGCACCTAACGGTGCCGTGCTGGAAGTTGCGCTGATTCGCAGCAGCGGGGACGCCATTCTGGATCGTTCGGCACAATCTGCCATATACAAGGCATCGCCGTTACCGGTCCCTAATGATCCAGCAACGTTTAATCTGTTTCGTGACATTAGCTTGACGGTAAGACCAGTGAATGCCAGAGGGTAGAAGCTCAATTTTTTAATAAATTATTTTGGGAGCAGGGTGTAATGAAACGCTTTATTGCAACATGTTTATTGTTATTGTCAGGTGGTGTGTTTGCGCTGGATCTTGAATTGACCCAGGGGGTTAATGCGGCATTGCCCATTGGGATTAATTCGTTTGGAAGTGACAGTCAGGCATCGCAAATCACGGACGTCATCAACAATGATTTGCATTTGTCAGGCCAATTCAGAATGATTCCCCCGCCAGGATACAGTGGACAATCGATTGCAGCGTGGAAAAATGCAGGGGCAGACAGCGTGTTGTCTGGCCGGGTAAGCCGCCTTGACGGCAATCGGTATAACGTGAGTTATGAACTGGTGGATGCAGCGGCGCAGGTACGTTTGTTACTGTCAAAAAGCTACCAGGTCACGGATAACCAGTTACGTGCTCTGGCCCATCATATCAGTGATGAGGTGTATGAAAAACTAACCGGTCAGCGCGGAATTTTTTCTACACGAATTGCCTATATTCTGGTTAAACGAGGGGTGGGTCGAACTCAGTATTCCCTGGAAATCGCTGATGTCGACAGCAGCAATCCACACAGTTTGCTTGTTTCATCTGAGCCCATCATGTCA
>CAZDYY010000064.1:2917-8098 GCA_964509745.1 uncultured Legionella sp.
GGGCGCCGGATGGACGAAGCATTGCCTATGTTTCTTTTGAGAAAAAGCATGCGCAAATTTTCAGTGTTGATGTAGCGACAGGCCGACGACGTTTGCTGACTGATTTCCCGGGCATTAATGGCGCACCCGCCTGGTCACCGGATGGACGCCAGATGGCCGTCGTATTATCCAAAAGCGGTAGCCCGAAGATTTACACCGTTGACTTGTCCACGGGTTCGATGAAACAACTGACGTTTGGCGATGCAATTGATACGGAACCCCGTTATTCACCGGATGGTCGTTCAATATTGTTTACATCAGGTCGTGGTGGTTCGCCGCAAATTTACCGTCTGTCGCTGGCCGATGGCTCAATCAGCCGTGTAACGTATGACGGCAATTACAATGCGCGTGCGTCATACACACCAAACCAGCAAAATATTGTTATGTTACATCGTGAAGACAGGCAGTTTAATATTGGTGTTCAATCGGTGAGTTCAGGGCGTATTATTCCCTTGACCAACTCACAAATGGATGAATCTCCGTCTGTTTCGCCCAATGGTCGTCTGATTTTGTATGCAACGCATTATCAGGACAAGGGCGTACTGGCGATTACCTCCATTGATGGCAGCATTAAATTGCGTCTTCCATCTCGTGACGGGGATGTACAGGAACCTGCCTGGTCTCCTTATTTGAGCTGATATATGAGCATTTATCCGGGAACACCGGAAGGATATTGATGAATGAAAAAACTGACTGGAACGATAATATTATTACTGGCGCCATTATTCCCGAATACAGCTGCCCTGGCGCATGATCTGGATTATTACAGACTACATCCTGTTGATTTGCAACAGGCGCTGGATCAATGCCCTGGTAAACACCCGGCAGGGATTAGCTGTGAACAGCTGGATGAATGTGCCACACGTGCAAATGAACTGGTCTCTGAACTTCACCACAGTCCGCAGGGATTTGGAAAAAAAATTCTCGCTTTGCAGGAAAGCGTGGCAGCAGTGGTAGCCGAATTGAAAAGCCAGCCTCACCGTACCCGTTTGAAGGCCTCGCTGGAAAAAGACAAAATGCAACTGAGAGAGCGTCTGGCCATTGTTAAATGGCTGGAATCACCCCGGGGATAAACATGCGGATTTTGATTAGCAACGATGATGGTGTCATGGCGCCAGGGATACGTGCGCTGGCTGATGCCATGATAGAAATTGCAGAAATTGATGTCATTGCGCCGGACAGAAACCGGAGTGGTGCCAGTAATTCGCTGACCCTGTCGCAACCGCTGCGTGTGAGACGCCTTGATAACGGTTATCATAGTGTGGAAGGTACACCGACTGATTGCGTTCATCTTGCCCTGACAGGATATTTTGATTCATTGTCTGACATGGTGGTGACCGGCATTAATGACGGTGCCAATCTGGGGGATGATATCCTTTATTCAGGAACGGTGGCTGCAGCAATGGAAGGGCGATTTCTTGGTTTGCCGGCGATTGCCTTCTCAATGGTGGGTTCCAATATCAAACATTATGATACAGCAGCGGTGATTGCAAGGCATCTGGTCACCAAACTGCAAACGCACAGTTTGCCCTCTCAAACGATTCTGAACGTTAATATTCCGAATTTGCCTCTGGAGGAAATCAGGGGAATAGAGGTCACCCGTCTTGGATCACGCCACCGTGCAGAGCCTGTGATTAAAGACTTTGATCCGCGTGGCCGCTCAATGTACTGGGTGGGACCTCCGGGTGCAGAAGCAGATGCTGGTCCTGGCACAGATTTTTATGCTATTAATCAGTCAAAGGTATCGATTACGCCCCTGCATCTTGATATGACGCATTACAAGGTTTTTGATCAGGTGGCTTCGTGGATCGATGATTTAACTACGGATGGTGTAATCTGAATGATAAAAATTCTGGTCAAGGCCTTGGTTGCAGGACTGATATTGCTTGCCCTGACGGCTTGCGGCGAGCGGGTGGATTTGGCTCCGGTTGAGGATCTGAATGGTCAGACATTTAATCTGCGCAACGGGCAATACCGGGTTCAGCGAGGTGATACCCTGTTCGCAATTGCATTTCGGTATGACAGGGATTATCGTCAACTGGCTGCCCTGAATCATTTGTCTTATCCTTATCATCTTCGGGAAGGCCAGATTTTGCGTATACAACCCGGCAGAATTGTTACCAGACCCGTTTCCCGACGCTATAGTCCTCCGACACACGTGAATCCACCTTCCCGACGCATGACAACCTATTCCCGTCCTGTTTTTGGACGGTCAAACGGTTGGGTATGGCCTGCTCGTGGTCATATTGTTTCAAATTTTCTACCCGGTCAGGGGAAAAAAGGGCTGGATATTGCCGGTAGAAAAGGCGCAAAAATTTATGCAGCCAAAGATGGAGTGGTTGCTTATGCCGGCAGTGGTCTTGCAGGGTATGGAAACCTGATTATCATCAAACATGATAATCAGTTTTTAACAGCATATGGTAATAACGCCCGTAACCTGGTTACGGAAGGGCAGTCTATCCGGGCAGGGCAAGTGATTGCAGATATGGGGATTGTAAACAGGCGATACTGGGGCGTTCATTTTGAAATAAGACGCTCGGGGAACCCGGTTAATCCTTTAAATTATTTGAAATGAAATTGTATTCATTTGTGCGGAGACATTTATTATGACAGTAATCAACAGAGCAATGCTGTTTGGTGCCAGTGCTGGCGGAACAGCTATCGCCGCTTCTGGCCCATTGGGGGCGGGAATGTGCGCTGGTACGGGTGCTGCGTTATTTCCAGGTTTGGTTAATCCTGCTGTTGCCTTTGGCGGGTTGCTGGCCGGATCCTTTTTATTCAATCTGGTTGCAATACCCGTTGTCGGTGGCTTGTTTGGCTGGAGCTTGATGGCTTCAATGAGTGCACAAGAGAATATTGCCGTCAGGTTTCTTGCCGTTGCGGTCATTGCTGGTACGGTAGCCCTGTCAATTTCATCTGCAATTGCGGTTGCTGCCCTGAGTGCTGCAGGATCCCCTGTTACTTTTGGAGCACTGGCACTCTGTACTCTGGCTGGTGCCGCGGTTATTCTGGGCGGTTCTGCCATCCTTGGCGGCCTGTGTGGATGGCTGATGGAGCCCTGTCTGGACCGGGATTCCGGTTTCTCAAGACAGTTTTAACAATATTCGTTTTGTTACTTCAATCAGGGAGCATGCCGGATCAATCATCATGGCTTGCTCCAGATACTGTTTCGCTTCTGAATCCTTATTTTGCAAAGCACAAACCAATGCAAGACCGGCGTGGCTGTCAGCTGCATTTGCGTCTATTCTCATGGCTTGCAGATAAGCCTGTTCAGCCTTGATGATATCGTCCTGTAGCAGATGACACCATCCCAGACATGTCCACGCAGCAAAAAAATGTGGCCATAAGCTGGTGGCCTGAGAAAAAGCCTGAATCGCGTCGTGAATATTCATCCGGTGCATCCAGGCGGATCCCAGGGCAAACCACAAACGTGAATCATGGGCATTGACCTGGATTAGTGTGTTGATTTCCTCTGGCGTAGTGTCATTGTTCAATGTGCGCAACAGCATGTGCACCAAACGTGCTTCGTAGTTTTCCGGGTTGATGGCCAGCGCATGTTTACTGAATGATTCGGCCCGGGAGGCATCATGGTGGTCGAAGTACAGCAGAGACAATAATCCTGCCAGATCATCACTGCCAGGATGCTGGTTGATGAGTTGTTCCAGCGTGATAATCGCCTCCGGAATATTCTGCTGATGGTGCAGGATACGGGCTTTTAACAGGCCGATGGTGAGTTGCAGGTGCTTGTTTAGCGGGTCTTGTTCCAGATAGCCCAGATGACGCTGGAGTGTTTCCTGTAATTGCTGAAGGATCATGGTTAAACCTCAATGAAAGCTGGTGACAAGAGCCTGAACCACCAAATCAAAGCCGTCAATCAGGACAAATAATAAAATTTTAATGGGCAATGATATTGTCATGGGTGGCATCATCATCATGCCCATGGTCATTAATATACCCGAGACAATTAAATCAACCAGCAAAAAGGGTAAAAATATCATGAAACCTATTTGAAACGCTGTTTGCAATTCACTGAGTAAAAATGCCGGGATGAGCTGATAAAATTTGATGTCTTCGGCACGCGTTGGTTCAGGTTCCCGGGCCAGTTGCCAAATCAGTTGCAAGTCTTTTTCACGCGTTTGTTTGAGCATGAACTCCCGCAGGGGTTGCCCGGCTTTTTGCAGCGCCATTTCCCCGCTGATATGTTTTGTCTGGTAAGGCTCGTAAGCATCGTCGTGAATCTGGCGAGCAACCGGCATCATGGTGAATAGCGTTAAAAACAGGGCAAGGCTGATGATGACCGTGTTGGGCGGTGTTTGTTGCAGCCCCAGTGCTGAACGCAGCATGGACAGCACCACAACAATACGCGTAAAGGATGACAACATGATGAGAATACCAGGCGCCAGGCTGAGAATGGTCAACAGGGCAAATGCCTGCAAAGCTGGCGATACGGTATCGCTGTCGAAGCGGAACGCTCCAAACACGGGCTCTGCATGTGTGATTGCCGGAATGATCAGGATGAGAATGATGGATAAAACATTACGCTTCATGTGCCACCTCAGGGTCCAGCCGATGAATGGCAAGTGCGTGGTGATTGTCAGCCAGCAGGAACCGTTGTTGCTGATATTCGATCACATACACCGCAGTCTTGTTGCCAAGGTGCTTTTTCTCAATGAGTTGACAACCTTGCAGTGCATTTTCCCGGGGTTTTAATTTTTTAGCCAGGACAAGAATGATGAGCACCAATGCAGCGATCGCCACGCCATAACTCATCCAGCCGTGGGTCGGGGTAAATTCCTGTTTGAAAATAATATCAGAGTGGAGCATTAGCCATTAACCTCGGTAATTTGAATGGCAAAGCAATCCTCGCAACTCATTAATTCTCCCCGGGCAATGACCTGGTTGTTCAATACAATATCAACCGGTTCATGTGTTTTCTGTTTTAGTAACCATTGTGTACCCTGTTTTAGCTGGCGCAGTTCATTGATCGTCAGGGTTAATGTGCCCAGACGAACCAGACATTCAACGTTGACATCGCCAACAAGCCCCAGATAATTGTCAGTAACCGGCACACCTTCGCTCAGGGGTTGTTGTTCCATAAAGGCAATTTTTTTGGCTGTAATCGTCATGTTTTTCTCGCTATTT